>CALMSL010000001.1 GCA_937872445.1 uncultured Microbacteriaceae bacterium
TGAAGTGTGCAAACTCCACCATAACGATGAACCCGGTGGCCACCAGCGACGCCGCATTCCGGGGTGGGGCATGCCCCCCCCCGGAATACACCATCGCCTACACCGGAAATTACACCACGAGCGCGGACGCTAACTGGCGATTGGATGAACCGCCGGGACAGTGTAACGATAGAAAATCACATTGCGGTATCAGCTCATCTAATGTGTCCACCTGACGTGCACCGCACTCGGCAAGAGCTTTACTACTTATGGCACTTCGATTGTAAACAACAACGTTCATGCCGAAGCCATGATGCGCACGGCGAGCTACTTCCTGGCCAATTCTTCCGAAACCGATAATGCCCAATCTCTTTCCTGACACCTTCGTGCCGACCATGTGTGTTGGCGCCCAACCCGACCACTTACCCGAGCGCAATTCCCGCTCGCCTTCGCCGGCGCGGCGGGCTACCATCAACATCAGCATTATAGTCAGATCGGCAGTGCACTCCGATAAAACACCTGGTGTGTTTGTTACTGTCAATCCCAGGGCGCGAGCTGACTCTTCACAGATATGACTGTAACCGACACCGAAATTTCCCAGAAACCTCGTCTTAGGTGAGGCGACATCTAGTACTTCAGCGTTCAAGCTATCTGTGACGGTTGGCAATATAGCGTCATACTTTATGAGCGCCTCTTTAAGCTCCGTCGGAGTTAGTGCTCTATCCTGCCTGTTGAATGTAGTATCGTATGTCTCGGACAGTCGGGACTCGACGGCATTTGGCCAACGTCGAGTCACAAATACTGATGGTTTTCCCATCACTAAAACCTCTTTGATAAAAGTTGTGACTTGCCTAGGCAACAAGCCTTATCAGCCGCTGAACTAGCAGATTAATCCATACCACTGGCGATTTAATCGCTATCAGCCGAAACAACCGTGGGCCAGCAATACCTCGATTCTAGTCAGGCTACGCAATCTACGGGAAAATGCTTGTCCATCACTTCTCCAACGCGAGCGCGATCCACATCGCATCCCATCTCAAGGAGGACATCCATAAAGCGGCCAACGATATCCCTGACGGCCCCAGCATTTAGCTGATTGAGTATTCCAATGCGAACCTGTATTGGCTCGGACAATGTCGGCCAGAGACCAAATCCATTGGCTCGGCACAGCTCGACCAATTCCCCTTCACGCCCTGACAAATCCGCGGGCAAGTTCAGCACGACCAAGCTGCTCATATCCGAGGTAACTTCGCATCCCATAGTAGTCACTGCTTCCCTCAAGGCGACCTCGTGCTTACGATATGACTCAGCGCGCTTCTGAAGACCCTCCTTCAATGCCAACCGCAAAGACTCATGAAAGGCGGCCACGGCATAAGGTGAGTGCGTTCTATGATAAGTGCCTTTCTCGACGTCCTGCCCTCCAATGATCCCCCAGTGTCGCGCCTCAAAGATCGGATGGTGGACGTACGTATAGGCACCATTTTTTATTAGCGTATCAATATAGACATCGCGGAAACTTACGGGTGCATAGGTCAGGGGAAGGCAGCAAAGTCCCTTCTGGGGGCACGATGCCCACGCTACGACTCCCGGGTAATCGTCGATTGCGAATGCCTCCACCCCAAAGGAGGAGACTGCATCTACCAATCCCATCACTCCATGACGTTTACATGCATCCGAGAAAGCCCGGATATCGTTGATGCGCCCAGACCCAGTCTCCCAGTGAGCCATGAAAGCCCATTTGGGCTGGTGTTCCTCAAGTGCAGCGTCTATACACTCTTCAGACACAGACTCCCCGTGTTCCGCTTTAATAACAACTACACTTTTAGCCAGCGGGTTGAGCGAATCCTCCGCCAGTTCATCAGGGGTTGCCGCCTTTATTCTGAGAGTGAGTGCATCAATACTAGAGAATGTTCCGTTGCTAAAGGCAACGACTTTGTCACCAGGCATAACTGCGGAAAACATCGCATCAAGTCCACTCCAGCCAGTGCCAGCCACTGCGAACGTATGTATGTTTGTGGTACCCCAAAGTTCCCGAAGCATGTGCTTACATTCAATCAATCCTCGTAACACATCACTCTGCATATGATCGGCAACACCGGCTGTCGCGAAGGCCTGTAGCACCCTTTCATCCGTGTGGCCTGGCCCCGGACCTGCCGCCAACGTTTGCGGAATCTCCAACTTTGGATATCTATCAATCGCCATGTGCGGTGCCGCTCCCATATATAATTTTCATGCCGTTCTCTACGCCGTGCCTGCCCATTGAAATCAATGCAAGGCAAGTGCCGACAATACGCTCGGCGCACGTAACGGGTGATCAGCGCGTTTTCCCACAGATACGGGTGGCGAACTGATCCCCCGTCAAACCAAATATCGCATCGAACTGGTAATTTCCATTATGCGGGCAAAGAAACGAATGATTTTGGAGATCAATTTTAGACCGTAGTGTTCAATACAAAGGAAACAGGCACCGCAATGTCGCGTCGTCCTGTATTGACGAACGCTATTCTGCTCACTTATATCCGAGCAACCAACGTACAACCTAGGAGGGTCAGCCGCCGATCTGAGGTGTGTGAATTGCCAACGGCAAAATCTACGCTGTCTTATTGTTGGGTGGCTAAGTCTCAGCTTTTTGCCTGGTTGGAAGAACCCCAGCAACGGAAAGCAGAAGGACTAATCCATTCGACCAAATCCCACTGCTGAGACGAAAATTCACATGATATTTGTCCAAAGCATGAAATTTGAATCTGCCATGATCAGAGCTAATCTGGATATCAACTGCTCGCAGTGGCGGGCCCTTGCGGACACGTTTTCGCCCTAGGTTCGAAGAAGAGATCTGTTGCAGCAGGTTATAGGGGTATCTTCGCACGAGACAAAACAATGGGATCAGGTATTCTGTTGTCAGCGGTGTATGGCGCTACCCTGAGCTCGGACTGACCAGAACTGGAACTTTCGAGTGTTTCACTTAGCTCAACACCAAGTACCGCTACAACTCAAGACAGATTGATATCTCTTCTATTGAGGTAGGCCTGCGAACTGCCCAAGGTTCAGCTCGCAGGCACACTTTGGTAAAACTCTACGAACAGAGTTAAGGTAGGACAAAAGTAGTCTCAGCTCAGCCCCTGTTACTACTACGCGATATCACCTCATCCTGCATTTCAGGTGATAGATCGTTGAAGTATGCCGAGTAGCCCGATACCCGAATCAGCAGGTTGGGGTGCAACTCCGGGTTGTCCCGTGCTTCAATCAGGATTTTCGGATCCAACATATTGGCCTGCACCTGCATACCGTGCCGCTTGAAGTACACCTTATACAAGCTGGCTAGCGCATCTCGTCCCTCTTCACAGTCGTAACTGGAGGCATCCAGCTTGATATTGAAATTAATACCATTGGCGAACTTCTTGTAGTCGATGCGGTTCATGGAATTCAACAACGCAGTGGTACCTCGCTTGTCCGCTCCGTTTTCAGGCGCAAAACCCGAGGCGAAGGTCTCACCAGCCCGGCGACCGTTGGGTGTAGCGCTAGTCAAACTGCCAAAATGCGTATGGGAAGTATTGGAGTACACGCCCGCCAGGTACTGGCCGCCACGGGTATTCTTGCCCAGCGCGTGAATGGAATCGGAGTAGTGATCACCGACCCACTTCATCCAGGCATCCGCCTTGGGAATGTCGTTGCCAAATTTATCGATGCCTTTCAGCCTGGTCCGCACAACCTCATCCGAGAGGTTGTCTTTCAGGTGCGCAACCAACTCCTCAAGGGTGAGCCACTTGTCCTCGAACACAGCACTCTCAATAGCCCCCAGGGAGTCGGCCACGACCGCCATACCGGTGCCCTGGATGCCGGAGAAATTGTACTTCGCGCCACCCTGCGTAGAGCAAACGCCCTGCTCCAGGCAGCCTTCGAGTGTAGCGCTGGTAAGAGGGGTGGGGTGGTGCTTGGCGTGAAAACGCTCTACCGCCTGCAGATCCCGATGGAGTTTGGCTAGCTGATGTTTTGTCTGCACATCGTAGGCGTCCAGTACATCCTGCATACATGTCATTGAAGATACTGGCGGAGTCTGCGCGCCGATTAACTTACCCGACCCAATTTGACACCCTTCATTGAGTGCCATTTCCAGGGCCAGGACCATGTTGTACATCCCGGCGTCGGTGGAACCCAGGGTCTTGCCCGGCGCCGTGGGCTCAACACAGCCGATGGCGACA
>CALMSL010000002.1 GCA_937872445.1 uncultured Microbacteriaceae bacterium
GCTCCCCTAAACTGGTTGAGGCCCCCACTCTGGCGGGGCCCTGCGCCCTGGGAGAAAACGGGCGTAATCGCCTCACCCAAGACAGGGTTGTACAACTTGACATTTTCAGAACTCGGCGTTGACCAGGACATGGTCGACGCGCTCGCAGCACACGGCATCATCGAACCGTTCCCCATCCAATCCCAGACCATACCCATGGGCCTGGACGGCCAGGACATCATCGGGCAGGCCAAGACCGGCACCGGAAAGACGTTCGGTTTCGGTTTGCCGCTCCTTCAGCACCTCGGCACCGATCCGGAACCGGGGGTGAAGGCGCTCGTCGTCGTCCCGACCCGCGAACTGTGCATCCAGGTCGCGGACGACCTCGTCACCGCGGCCTCGAATCGTGCGACGAAAATCGCCGCCATTTACGGGGGCAAAGCCTACGAGGGGCAGATCGAACAGTTGAAGGACGGCGCACAGGTTGTCGTCGGCACCCCGGGGCGCCTGCTCGACCTCGCAAGCCAGCGGATGCTGTCGCTCAAGAACGTCGAAGTCATGGTGCTCGACGAGGCCGACAAAATGCTCGATCTGGGGTTCCTGAGCGACATCGAGAAACTGTTCGCGCAGACGCCGCCGGCCAGGCACACGATGCTGTTCTCAGCGACCATGCCGGGTCCGATCGTGGCGCTCGCCCGGCGCTTCATGAATCGACCCATTCACATCCGGGCGACCGACCCCAACGAGGGCCTCACCCAGGCGAACATCAAGCACGTCGTGTACCGCGCGCACGCGCTCGACAAGGACGAAGTGATTTCGCGCATCCTGCAGGCGGAAGGGCGCGGCAAGACCGTGATCTTCACGCGCACGAAACGCGCGGCTGCGAAACTCGTCGAAGAGCTCAATGACCGCGGATTCAACGCCGCGGCAGTGCACGGCGACCTCAACCAGGAGCAGCGCGAACGGGCGATGGCCGCGTTCAAGTCGGGCAAGAAGGACATCCTGATCGCCACGGATGTCGCCGCCCGCGGCATCGACGTGCTCGACGTCACGCACGTGATCAACCACACGATCCCGGAGGACCACGACGCGTACCTGCACCGTGTCGGACGCACCGGGCGCGCGGGCAAGACGGGCATCGCCGTCACGTTCGTCGACTGGGATGACATGCACAAATGGTCCCTCATCAACCGCGCGCTCGACATGGGGCAGCCGGAGCCCGTCGAGACGTACTCGTCGTCCGATCACCTCTACACGGATCTGGACATCCCCGCGGACGCCAAGGGCAGGCTGAAGACGGCTGGTCCCGCGCGCGAACGCGAACCGCGTTCGGCGACGGCGGGACGCTCGAGCGGCCGGGGTGGTCGCGATACTGCCGGTGCCGGACGCGGCGGCGGCCACGGTGGCGGCCAGGGGCGTTCGGGCCAGGGTGGCGGCCGCGAGCGGTCCCGCACGCGCGGCGGGCGTCCGGTCGAGGCATCCGGCGATCAGAGCACTTCCGGCGGGCAGAAGCCGGCGGGCGCGGGAACCCATGACGGTTCAGGATCCTCGAGCCGACGCCGCAACCGCACGCGTCGCCCGAGCTCCGGGAGCACCCCTCCCGCCGCGTAGCAGCGGCCGAGCCCGCGGCCAAACCATGATGGGGATTATCCCTCATGACGCCGAACGTTCGCACTCCCGAGGGACAAGCGCCGTCATGGCCTGGCGTCTCAGGCCGACGCCGTGGCGGCGTGTCTAACCGAGGAACGCGGTCGAGCCCGTGCCTTCCGCGAGGATGCGCTCCAGCACCTCGGGGTCTGTCGTGTTCTCGCCGAGCCGGTTCGGCTTGCCTGCCCCGTGGTAGTCGCTGGATCCCGTGACGACCAGATCGAATTTATCGGCGAACGCGAACAGGCGCTCCATCGCATCCGGGGTGTTCTCCCGGTGGTAAATCTCCAGGCCGAACAGGCCTGCCTCGACGAGCAAGCCGAGGTGCTCCTCGGTGATCACGTTCTCCACGCCGCGGGTGCCGGGGTGAGCGAGCACCGGCACCCCTCCAGCCGCGCGCACGAGCTGAATCGCGGTGAGCGGGTCCGGGGCGTAGTGCGGTTCGTAGTAGCCGAACTTCGGATGCAGGATGTCGCGGAATGCGGCGCTCCGGTCGGGCGAGACCCCTCGCGCGACGAGCGCATCCGCAATGTGGGGGCGTCCCACGGTCGCGCCGTGCGCGGTGTGCGCGACAACATCCGCCCAGGAGATGTCGAAATCGGCGGCGAGCCGGGAGACGATCGCTTCCGCCCGCGTGAGTCGGGCTTCGCGGATGCGCAGGGTCTCTTCGCGGAGCGCAGCGTTGTCCGGGTCGATGAGGTAGGCGAGCAGGTGGACGCTCTTGTACCCATGCCGGGTGCTGAGCTCCATGCCGGGAATGACCGTGAGGCCGGTTCCCTCCGCAGCATCGAACGCATCCTGCCATCCGGCCGTCGAATCGTGGTCGGTTATGGCCACCGTGCCGAGGCCCGCAGCGACGGCAGCCCGCATCAGTTCGGCGGGTGTCTCGGTGCTGTCGGACACGCTGCTGTGCGTGTGGAGATCGATCGGGCCCGGCATGCTCCAACTCTATGGGGCTGGCCGCGATTGGGCTGAACCGGCGGTCTTCGCGAACGCGCTCGCAGGGGGGACAATAGAGGCATGGCCGAATCCACCACTCCGGCGCCGCGCGCCACCAGCAACCGTTCGACGACTCCCGCCTCCGACACGTTCAAGGACTACATCGCCTCGAACTGGGCGGAACGCGAGGATGCGGTGCCCGCCGCGCGCGAACAGGCGGCGTACGCTGCCGCCCGCCGCGAACGGATCTCAGCCATGCATCCCGGGAAGCGGCTCATCGTGCCGGCCGGCGCCGCGAAGGTGCGCTCGAATGACACCGACTATCCGTACCGGGCCCATTCGGCATTCGCGCACCTCACCGGGTGGGGTTCGGACTCTGAACCCGGCGCCGTGCTCGTGATGGAACCCACCGCGAACGGTCACGAAACGACGCTGTATTTCCGCGAGCGCGCGGGGCGCGACTCGGACGAGTTTTACGCGAACCCGGAGATCGGCGAGTTCTGGATCGGCCCGCGACCGTCCCTTGCACAAGTTGCTGGCGACCTCGCACTCGCGACCCGCGGCATCGCCGACTTCGACGTCGTGCTGGATTCTGTCGACGAGAACACGCTGCTCGTGCGGGATGCGGACCGCGACATCACGGACCAGGTCGATGGTCGGCGGCTGCTGTCGGCGGGCACGGAGTCCATCGATGCAGAGTCTGCGGAGCAAAGCGGCGACGGTGTGCTCGCGCGCGACCTTTCCGAGCTGCGCCTCGTGAAGGATGACTACGAGATCGACCAGATGCGCAAAGCGGTCGCCGCGACGAAGCAGGGATTCGACGACGTGATCGCCGACCGCGCGGCCATTGTGGCGCATCCGCGGGGCGAGCGGCTCGTGGAGGGCGCCTTCAACCGCCGCGCCCGTGCCGAGGGCAACACCGTGGGCTACGACACGATTGCGGCGTCCGGCGCGAACGCGTGCATCCTGCACTGGACCCGCAACAGCGGCAAAGTGAACGACGGCGACCTGATCCTGATGGATGCCGGCATCGAACTCGACAGCTACTACACCGCCGACATCACGCGCACGTTCCCCATCAACGGGACGTACTCCCCCATCCAGCGCCAGGTGTATGAGGCCGTGCTGGAGGCGGCGGATGCGGCGTTCGCGATCGTGAAGCCGGGCATCAAGTTCCGCGACATTCACGCGGAGGCTATGAAGGTCATCTCTGAGAAGACCGCCGAGTGGGGTTTCCTGCCGGTGAGCGCGGAGGAGTCGAACAAGCCTGAGGCGCAGTATCACCGCCGCTACATGGTGCACGGCACGAGCCACCACTTGGGGATCGACGTGCACGACTGCGCGCAGGCACGGCGCGACATGTACATGGACGGGGTGCTCGAGCCCGGCATGGTGTTCACGATCGAACCGGGGCTCTACTTCCAGCCGGATGACCTGACCGTGCCGGAGGAGTTCCGCGGCATCGGGGTGCGCATCGAAGACAACATCCTTGTGACGGCGGATGGCGCGGAGAACCTCTCGATCAATATCCCGCGTACCGCGGACGACGTGGAGGCGTGGCTGCGCTAACCGCGCTCGCTCACCGCGCTCATCGGATCAGTCTGCGGGTTCATGGCTTCCGTAGCTATTGTCCATTCGCAGGGCCGTTCTGGTATTCGGCGCGAAGCTGCTCCCAGCGTGGCCGCCATTCGATGGGCGTTGCGTTGATCAGGTCCGCAAGAAGCTGATCGACCTGTGCGTGCCATCCAGCGACGTAGACTGCCAGGTCGTCTGTCGGGAGCCCTCGCTCTTCGATCGTCAACTGAGTACCACTTTCGGTGGCTTCGAGCACCGCGGACACTGCAGTAGGCGGCTCCACTTCATCGACCAAGGTGACGCGGAGAACTCGGGGTGGCTCACACGAGTCGACTCTGATGATGCCGCTCCATTCTGTGCTGAGTGACGCGTCGAACGTTGCTGCGTCGAGGTCCCGTGGCTGGATCTGCCCAAACCATCGCGCAAGTCGCTCTGGCGTGGTGATCGCCTCCCACACATCGTCGAGCGACGTGGAACATTCGGTGGTGACAGTAACAACACCCACACCGTCTTCCACACGAGTAGAGCCGTGCACGGGGAGAGAGATCATGATGCTTCCTTCGATTCGATGTGGCGAGTGCCGACTCGGCCCCGTTTTCCCCGCGCAATTTCCGTGTGCAGAGCACCCAACCGCTGAGCCCACTGCTCATGACGTGCCCCGAGCCATTCATCAAGAGCGGTCAACTTCGCAGGTTCCAAACTGTAGATGCGGAATTGTGCGTCGGTATCAACCTTCACAAGTCCAGCAGTCCGCAGTACCCGCAAATGCCGGGAAACTCCGGGCCTGGCGATGGGCAACAGGTCAGCGAGCTCTGTCACCGACGCGGGACCTTCACTCAGGCGCTCCACAATTCGCCGTCGGTTCTTGTCGCTCAGTGCGTGAAAAACCTGATCCATTCATCCAATGTACCAAGATAGTTACGTATCCAAAAGGGTACATACCAAAGTGAATGCATCTCCGTCGGCCAGCGTCGATCGACACAGATAGTCGGCGGTCACATGGTTCGGCGCACAATCACAGTGCCACGGTCCCGCTATCGCGATTCATATATTTCTCGACGATGCCCGACTCTGAGAACCAGGACGAGCAGTCGGTCGTCGTAGATTTCGTAGATGATCCGGTAGTCGCCTGTTCGCACGCGCCATTCACCGGCGCCTCCGACGAGTTGAATCGCTTTGGGCGGGCGCGGATCAGCTGCCAGGAGTTCGATTGCGGCGTGTACTCTGCGCCGGACCTGTGGGTCGAATTTGCGAAGTTGTCGTTCGGCGGCCGGAGCGATCGTCACCGAATAAGTCATACGAGGCCAAGATCTGCCTTGACCTGCTCCCACGGTGTGGGTTCGGCTTGTGTACGCCGCATTTCTTCTCGCGATTCCTCGGCCGCTCGAATATCTGCCATGTCTTCAGCCAATTCGATCAGTCGTTCCAAATCGTCGGCGTCGATGACTGCAGCAACTCGGCGACCTCGGCGCGAAAGGAATACAGGCTCATGGTCGGTTTGAGCACGATTGATGATGGACGCGAGCTGATCGCGTGCATCCGAAACGCTCAGCGGATTTGCGGTAGACATGGTTCAAGTGTACATCCAGACGAAGTTAAGTACTGTATGCGTGCTTAATGTACATATCAGTTTTCGCGAAAAACGCTGTGCGCCAACGAACCCTACCTCAGCACAGGTGACCTGGGGATGGCTCATCGGCTGGCGAATCGATCGCGGCAGACCCGAAGCGATTGCTCGAGCGGATCGGCGATTGGCGGGGCTTCCGGCCGCACACCGACATGACTGCGCTGCAACTCCCCAGCGCGAGGTGCGCGATTGCCATTCGCTTCGCCTTGAGACGACCAGACCTGGAGCTCAGCGAACGCCCTTTGCCCGGTTTCTGAGGTCCGCATAAGCGACGGCAAGGGCGAGCGTCACGATGACGATGATGGCGACGAAGCCCACGTTGAAGGCCACAGACCAATTGCTCGCGCCGAGAACGCCGAACGCGAGCGCCGTGATGACCGCGATCCCGACGGAGGTGCCGATGCGCTGGCCGGTCTGCATGATGCCGCCGGAGCTTCCCGCATACTGCAGCGGCACCTCGGCGAGCGTGAGCGCTTGATTCGGGCTGATCACTGAACCCTGGGCGATGCCGACGAAAGACAGGCTGAGCAGCAACCACCATTCACTGGCAAGCCCGGCAGAATGCAACCAGACGACGCCGATGCTCAGCACGAGTCCGAGGATTGCGCTGTACATTCCGCCGATCACCACCTTGCGGCCGTAACGAACGACGTTGCGACCGCCCCACAGTGCCGCAAATATCGACAACACCGAGCTGGGCAGGCCGACGAGCCCGGACTCGAGGGCCGAATGGCCAAGGCCATCCTGCATGTACAGGGCGACGAGCACCCAGACGCTCGTGACGCCCATGAAGTAGAGCGTGATGAGAAGCGAGCCGTTCGCGAAACTCCTGGTGCGGAAGATGGCGAGATCGACCATGGGGCTGCGGCCGAGGCGCTTGTAGCGCCGCTCCCACCACAACCAGGTGAGAAGGATCCCCACACCGACCGGCAGCGAAATCCAGACCAGGCCGTGTGACTCGGCTTCGACGAACGGCAGCAGAACCGCGAGAACCGCAAGCCCGAGGAGTACGGCGCCGATGGGGTCGAGATCCCGGCTGGCGGCCGGGAGGAACTCCGCGTCGTCGCGGTGGCGGTTGACGAGCGGCTTGGGAATCCACAGGAACGCCAGGATGATGCCGATGATGCCGACCGGGACATTCACGAAGAACGTCCACCGCCACCCCTGCTCTGCCCCTGCGGCCTGGATCAGCAGACCGCCAATGAGTGGTCCAACAGCGACCGAGACGCCGACGGCTGCGCCGAAAAAGCCGAACGCCCGCGCCCGTTCCGCCCCGCGGAAGTAGTGCTGGATCATGCCCACCGCCTGAGGGCTGAGGAGCCCCGAACCTATCCCCTGAAACGCGCGGGCGATGTTGAGCGAGAGCGGGTCAGGCGAAAAGCCCGCCACGATCGACGAGACGGTGAACAGGGCGACTCCGGCGATGAACAACGGCCCCCGCCCGAAAATATCGCCTGCCCGACCCGCGGAGACCAGCCCGACACCGAACGTGAGCGCATACCCCGAGAGCACCCACTGCAGCTCTGACGATGTGGCGCCCAGCGACGCCTGGATCGACGGGAGTGCCACGTTGACAATGCTGACGCTGACGAGCGACATGAAGAGCACGACGACGAGAACGGCGAGCACGCGCCAGCGGCGAGGGTCCGGTACGTAATCCTGGCGTGTTTCCGACACAATGCTCGACTGTAACCGCTCCGGGCCCTCCGGATGCGGTTGGCGGGATATTTCTAGTCGGACTGCGGCCGGGAGAGCACATCCTGAGCCTTCGCGGTGAGGGACGGGTCGATCATGATCTCGTACTTTCCGGCGATCACCTGATGGATCGAGGTGAAGTCGCGGCGGCGGCGATTGAGCGCATAGCTCACAAGGCCGAACAGCATCCCGAATCCGGCACCGATGAGCACTGCAGCCCCGACGTAGAGGATCGCGTTCTGCGACGGCGAAAAGATGAACAACAGGAGCCCCAGGAACAAACCGAACCACATGCCGCTCGCCGCCCCGGCGAGAGCCGCGCGGCCATACGTCATCTTGCCTGTCACACGCTCCACGGTGCGCAGGTCGCTGCCGACAATGGCCATCTGCTTCACCGTGAACTCGGCCCGCGCGAGCCGGTCCACGATGGCCATCGCTTCATCGTAGGTGTCGTAGGTGCCCAGCACATCGCCCTTCGGGAGCGTCGGAAACGCGGTGCCGCGACTCGAAAATGGACTCTGATTGCTCATGGGCCCATTCTTGCACCCGAAGACTAGGGTTGTACCGTGAGTGCTGCGAGGGTTTTCGTGGCCCGACTGGTCGGGTGCGCCGTTTTCGACCCCCTGGGGGACAAGGTGGGGCGCGTTCGCGACGTTCTCGTCGTGTATCGGCGCAAAGAATCGCCGCGCGTGGTCGGATTCGTGGTCGAAGTGCCCGGGCGCCGCCGCATCTTCCTGTCCATCGGGCGCGTCACGAGCATCGGCAGCGGCCAGATCATCACCACCGGGCTCATCAACCTGCGCCGATTCGAGCAGCGTGGCGGCGAAGTGCGCGTGATCGCCGAAATGCTCGGGCGCGTCGTCACGTTCACGGACGGCTCGGGCCGCGCCACCATCGAAGACGTCTCCATCGAGCAAACCCCGCAGGGCGAGTGGGAGGTGCGCGAATTGTTCGTCCGGCGCGCCAAGACGAGCGCCTCGCCGTTTTCGAAGGGCCACACGGTGTTCGCGGCGTGGTCGGATGTGACGGAAGAATCCCGAAAGGGCGACCCCCAGTCGGCGAGCCAGCTTCTCGCCACCTACGAGGACCTCCTCCCCGCCGACCTGGCCAATGCCCTCCTCGACCTGCCGGATGCGCGACGCCTGGAGGTCGCGGAGGAACTGAGCGACGAACGTCTCGCCGACGTGCTCGAGGAAATGCCGGAAACCGAGCAAGTGGAAATCCTCGAGCACCTCGCCGACGACCGCGCGGCCGACGTGCTCGACCAGATGCAGCCGGATGACGCCGCCGACCTCATCGCCCAGCTCACGGAGGAGCGCGGAGAGGCGCTCCTGGATCTCATGCAGCCCGAGGAGGCGGAGGACGTCCGCATGCTCCTCGCGTACGCGCCGGACACCGCGGGCGGACTCATGACCACGGAGCCGGTCATCGTCCCCGCCGACACGACCGTCGCGGAGGCGCTCGCCCTCGTGCGCCGTGAAGACCTCGCGCCGGCGCTCGGCGCCGCGGTGTGCGTCACGCTTCCGCCGTACGAGCCGCCCACCGGTCGGTTCCTCGGTATGGTGCACTTCCAGCAGATGCTGCGATTCCCGCCCATGGAACGGCTCGGAACCCTGCTCGACCAGAAGCTGGAACCCGTGCACGCCGACACCTCCGCGGCGGAGGTCAGCCGCATCCTCGCAAGCTACGACCTCGTGTCCGTGCCGGTCGTGGACGACAACCATCGTCTGGTCGGGGTGGTGACTGTAGACGATGTCCTGGATTACCTGCTGCCCGACGACTGGCGAAGTCATGACGAGGACGAACCAGCGAAACTGTTGCGGGCCGACACGAGCCCGCTCGAGATAGTCACAACATCCGCAACACCGGGAAGGAGCAAGGCCCATGGCACGTCGAAGCGATGACAGACTCGATTCGCCCAAAGGCCTTCGCACCTCTTTCGCGCCGCGGTTCGGAGCACCGCGGTTCGGGGCGCCGAGCGACCGGTTCGGCCGGTTCACCGAGGGCGTCGCGCGCGCCATGGGCACACCCTGGTTCCTGTTCTTCCTCACCGTGTTCTGCGCGGTCTGGCTCACCTACAACGTTCTGGCGCCGGTCGGGTGGCGTTTCGACTCCGCCGCGCTCGGATTCACCGCCCTCACGCTCATCCTGTCGCTGCAGGCGTCGTATGCCGCGCCGCTCATCCTTCTCGCGCAGAATCGCCAGGATGACCGCGACCGCGTGCAGATCGAGCAGGACCGCCAGCGTGCGGAGCGGAATCTCGCGGATACGGAGTATCTCGCACGGGAAATCGTGGCCCTGCGGCTGGCGGTGAAGGATCTCGCGAGCAAGGATTTCATCCGCGCCGAGCTGCGTTCGCTGCTGGAGGACCTTGATCGGGGCCAGGAGAGCAAGACCGTTGACTGATTCTGCCGCCAGCTCGCCGAAGGTCGAGTTGCTGACGGCGGCGCTCGCGACGGTCATCGACCCGGAGATCCGGCGGCCGATCGCCGACCTCGGCATGATCGACTCCGTCGCGTTCGAGGACGGCGCGGCCACGATCGGCATCAAGCTGACGATCGTCGGATGCCCCGCGGCGGATCGCATTGAACGGGACGTCCGCGCGGCAGCGGAGTCCGTTCCCGGCGTGGACCAGGTGACCGTGACCGTGTCGGTCATGAGCGTCGAGCAGCGCACGGCGCTCACCGAGAGACTGCAGGGCGCGCGCAAACGCGAGGTGCAGTTCGGCCCTGACTCGCCGACCAGGATTTTCGCGATCACGAGCGGGAAGGGCGGGGTCGGCAAGTCCACGATCACCGCGAATCTCGGGGTTGCGCTCGCCGCGCGCGGGCTCAGGGTCGGCATCGTCGACGCGGACGTGTTCGGTTTCTCCATCCCCGCACTCCTGGGCGTGTCAGAGGAGAGGCCGACGCGCGTCGGCGAGCTCATGCTTCCGCCGATCGGGTTCGGCGTGAAGGTCATCTCGATCGGGATGTTCCTCCCCGGTCCGGCGACGGCGGTGTCGTGGCGCGGGCCCATGCTGCACCGCACGATCAAGCAGTTCCTGAGCGAGGTCTACTTCGACGAGCTCGACACCCTGCTCCTCGACCTGCCGCCCGGCACGGGGGACGTCGCAATCTCGGTGGGCCAGTTGCTGCCGCAATCGGAGGTCATCGTGGTGACGACGCCGCAAGCGGCCGCGGCGGATGTCGCGGAGCGCAGCGCGATTGTGGCGCGCAAGACCGGTCAGCGGGTCATCGGGGTGATCGAGAACATGTCGGGGCTCACGCTGCCGGATGGCACAGTGGTCGACCTGTTTGGTTCGGGCGGCGGCGCGGATGTCGCTGCGCGGCTCTCCACGCCGGAGCAGCCAGTGCCGCTCCTGGCCTCAGTCCCGCTCAGCCTCGCTCTGCGCGAGGGCGGAGACGCCGGTGCCCCCATCGTGCTGTCGCACCCCGAGGATCCCGCCGCAGCGGCCATTCTCGCGGTCGCCGACCAGCTCTTTTCCGCTCCCGTTTCCGCTCCCTGAGGAGGGCGAAGCCCGTCTCGAAGGCTTGCCCTGAGGAGGGCGAAGCCCGTCTCGAAGGGAGCACACCGGTCAGTTCCCTTCGAGAGCCTCAGGGAACGGAAAATAGCCTCGCTCCCTGAGGGATCGCGCAGCGATCGTCTCGAAGGGCGCTACCCGGTTGGGTTCCCTTCGAGTACCTCAGGGAATGGTTTCCCTCAGGGAGCGGGCGAAACGGGCTCGATGAGGCGCGCGAGCAGCTCCGTAAGCAACCGCTCCGTGACGGGCGCCGGCAGCGCCTCGACGAGCGCGAGAATGGGCGCCATCCGCTCGGGGAGCGCCGCGGGACCACTATCGGAGCCGAGCCCGAAACCGGCCAGCAGCGCTGCGGCGGTCGCGGAGTCGAGCGGGGGCGCATCCGGAGCCTGCAAAGCCTCCAGCGCCCCGCCTGGCAGCGCAGCGAGCACCTCGGCGACCGCTACGGGCGGAACCCCGCGCACCTCGTCAGCCGAAGTGTGAAGCGCGGCAGACAGTTCGCCGAGCACCGACTCCGTCACGGGCGTAATCGTGAGGTGGGTGGTCTGCGGAAGCCGCGAACCGTCCGACTGGGTGAAACCGGGCTGCAACTGCAGCAAAAAACCGTGCGTGCGCACCTGATCAGCCCAGTGGTGCGGGTCGACGCGCCGATCTTCCGGTACCGATTCGTCGGTCTCGACGGCGAACAGCGGCCCGACCGGATCGCCGACGACCCGGATTCCCTCGATGCCGTTCACGGTCGCCTGCAGTGCTGCCGCCGACCGCTCGCAGCTGGCGGCGAGTTCCGCATAGCCGTTCTCCCCGAGCGCCCGGATGATCGCCCAGCTTGCCGCGAGCGCCCCCGCCGACTTGGAGCCCAGCATCGTCGGGTTCACTACCGGGTACCCCGACCACCGGGTGGTCGCGAAGTATTGCGCACGCTGCCGGTCGCGGCCGCGCTGCAGGAGCACCGATGCCCCCTTCGGCGCGTACCCGAACTTGTGGAGGTCGGCGCTCACGCTCGTCACTCCCTCGACGCTGAAGTCCCAGGGCGCCGTGGCCTGCCACGGCAGCACCCACCCTCCGATGCACGCGTCGACGTGGCACGCGATGCCCTGTTCGGCGGCGGCCGCAGCAACGTCCACGATCGGGTCGAGCGCCGCGAACGGGTAGCTCGGGGCCGAAACGACGACGAGCGCGACGTCGTCGCTCATCCGCTCCACGAGCGCGGACGCGGCGCACGTGCCGTTCGGCCCGACCGGTACGAGATCCAACTCGAGCCCGAAGTAGTGTGCGGCCTTCTGGAACGCGGCGTGGGCGGTGACCGGTGCGAGCAGGCGCGGCACCGTTCCCTCCGCTCGCGCGGCAGGATGTGCGGTGCGCCAGTTGTCGCGCGCCGTCTTCACGGCAAGCAGGCAACTCTCGGTGCCGCCGCTCGTGACCGTTCCGACCACCTCGTCGTCGCCGTGCAGCATCCCGCGCGCGAACGCGAGCACCTCGCGCTCCATGGTCGCGACCGACGTGAATGTGGTCGGGTCGAGGCCGTTGACGGGCTGCACCATCCGGATGGCGGCCGCCGCGAGCTCGTCCAGTTCCGCGAGCCCGCTGTCGTACACGTAGGAGAGCACCCGGCCGCCGTGGGTCGGGGCATCCGCGTCGCGCAAGTTCTGCAGTCGGGCCAGGATGTCGGCCGGTTCTTCCTGGAACTTCATCGGCCGATCGTGTCCTTCCTGAGCCGGTAGCGAGCCAGCGACAGCAGGCTCAGCCCGAGCAGCGCGGCCGGCACGACGCTGAAGCTCACGACGATGCCGGCGATCGCGTTCGCCGACTGGACGACGTGCTCCCCCGCGACGGATTCGGCGTAACCGGACACCGCGAGGACGATGCTCAGCGCGGTGGCGCCGAGCGCCATGCCCGTGGTTTCGCCCGCCGTCCACATTCCGCCGAACGTTCCCGCCTGCCCGTCGCCGTGCGTGACCGCGTCGTGCGAGATCACGTCGGGCAGCATCGCCATCGGAAGCGACTGCATGCCCGCGTAGGCTGCACCGGCAATCGCGACCGGAATGTACACCCACTCCCCCGGTGCCCACAGCAGCCCGATCATGCTGAGCGCGGCAAGCGCGTACAGGATGCTCGCATAGGTGAACCCGCGTTCCTTGCCGATGCGATTCGCGATCCAGCCCCACAGCGGCGCAGCGAGGAGCGCGGGGGCGATGAGGGCAATGAACAGAAACGTCACCGCATCCTCGCTCTTCAGAACCCACGTGGCGACGTATTGGGCCCCGGCGAGCATGAGCCCCGTCGCGAGCCCCTGCAGGAGGAACGTGAGCAGCAGCGCCCGGAACGGCTGGCTGCGTTTCAGCGCACGAAATCCCGCCGCATAGTTCTCGCGGAGGGAAACTGGTTTCGCAATGCTCGCAGGCACAAGGCCCTTCTTCGCGACGAAACTCGAGGCGTACAGACCGCCGCCGATCACGAGCCCGGCCACGATGGCCATCAGCAGGTAGCCGAGGTAGGTGCTCCCACCGCCGAGGCTGCGCAGCGCCGGCCCTCCCGCGCCGAACAGCAGGATCGCGAACGTGAGCACGACGACGCGCCAGGTGAGCAATCGGGTGCGCTCGTCGTAATTGTCCGAGAGCTCGGCCGGCAGAGCGATGTAGGGCACCTGGAACAGGCTGAACGCAGTCGCAGCGAGCACGAACGCCACGAACACCCAGACCCCTGCGACGGTCGGGCTCATCCCGGCCGGCACCGCGAACGTGAGGATGAAGAACACGGGCAGCAGAACCGCGCCCAGCACCATGAACTTGCGGCGGGATCCGGTGTGCGCGAGGCTGCGGTCGCTTCGGCCGCCGATGACCGGGTCGATGATGACGTCCCACACTTTCGCGACGGTCACGAGGATGCCGGCGACGAGGGCCGCCACCCCGAGCGTGTCCGTCAGGTAGTACACGAGAACGAGGCCGGGGAGGGTGGAAAAGCCACCGGTGCCGATCGAGCCGATTGCGTAGCTGACGATCGTTCGGCGAGGGAGTCGGGTTGCGTTGTTCGAGCGCTCCGTTGCGGTCATGAATCCGAGTGTAGCGTTGGGAATATGACCGGCACATTCTTGCCACAGGGCGTCATTGACGACCTGGACGGCGACCTCAGTTCTTCCCGCACCGCGCACGCGCGCGTCACCGCGCCGTTCACGGGCGAGAAGCTCCACGATCTCCCACACAGTTCGGCGGAGGATGTGGCGGATGCCGCCGAACGCGCGCGCGCAGCGCAGGTTGCGTGGCACCTTGCCGGCTTCGCGCACCGCAAAGCAGTGCTGCTGAAAGCACACGACCTGATTCTCGAGCGCCGCGAACTGCTGCTGGATGCCGTGCAGACCGAGACCGGAAAGACCCGCGGCCAGGCGTTCGAGGAGGTGTTCCAGTCGGCCAATGTCGCCCGGTACTACGCGGTGTCCGCGCGGCGCGCGCTGGCCTCCCGAAGCAGGCGAGGCGGCATCCCGCTCGTCATCCGCACCCGGGTGAGCTACCGGCCCAAGGGCCTCATCGGCGTCGTCACGCCGTGGAACTATCCGCTCAGCCTCGCCGCCATGGATGTGCTTCCGGCGCTCGCGGGAGGCAATGCGGTGATCCAAAAGGCCGACGATCAGGGTGCCCTGAGCATCCTTGCTCTGCGCCGCGCCTTCCTCGACGCCGGCCTTCCGCCGGAGGTGTGGGCCATCGTCGCTGGGCCAGGCGGCATCGTCGGGAACGCGGTCAACGACGCCACCGATTACATTTGCTTCACCGGGTCAACGGCCACCGGCATTCAGGTTGGCATTCGCGCCGCCGAAGGGCTTCGCGGCGCGTCGCTCGAGCTCGGCGGCAAGAACCCGATGATCGTGCTCGCGGATGTTGACCCGGCGAAGGCGGCCAGGGACGCCGTGTACGCATGCTTCTCCTCCCTGGGGCAGTTGTGCGTCTCGATCGAGCGCATCTACGTGGATCGCACGATCGCGAACGAGTTCACGAAGGAATTCGTGGCGCGCACCGCCGCGCTCAAACAGGGCGCGGCGTTCGACTATTCGACCGACATCGGCTCCCTCACCCTCCCGAGCCAGCTCGAACGCGTCGCGGAGCACGTGGACGATGCGGTGGCTCACGGTGCGACCGTGCTCACGGGGGGCAGGGCTCGGCCCGACCTCGGCCCGCTGTTCTACGAGCCGACAGTGCTCGCCGGCGTGACGGACGCCATGAAGTGCTCCGGCAACGAAACGTTCGGACCCGTCGTCGCCATCACCCCGGTGGACGGCGCTGCGGAGGCCATCCTCGCCGCGAACGCGTCCCCGTTCGGGTTGAACGCCTCCATCTTCGCCCGATCCACGCGCCGCGCGCGCGAGGTTGCCCGCACCCTGGAGGCCGGGAGCATCAACATCAACGAGGGTTATCGCGCCACGTTCTCCTCGGTGGATGCGCCCATGGGCGGAATCAAGCAGTCCGGGCTCGGGCGGCGCAACGGTCCAGAAGGCCTGCTGCGGTTCATGGATTCCCACACAACCTCCGAGGCGACCGGGCTCATGGCGCTCCCGCGCACGGGAGCCGACGTCGCGAAGCTCGGCGGCATCATGCTGCTGTTGCTGCGGATTCTGAAGGGCATCCGCCGCCGATGAGCCGTCCCCCGGCGAACGCGGCCCGCGCGGAAGTTCAGTCCAGGCCATGACGGTACGCATTCTGCTCGTCCGCGCCGTGAACGTCGGCGGCACTGCGAAATTGCCGATGGCCGACTTCCGGACGATGCTCGAGGACCTGGGCGCCGTGCGCGCCCGAACCTACATCGCCTCCGGAAACGCGATCCTCGACCTGCCGGATCGCGCCGGCCCGTCAGAGTGGGCAGAGTTCGACCGCGCGGCGGAGCGCGAACTGGAGTCGCGCTTCGGGTTTCGCCGCGAGGTCATCTCCCGGAGCCTGCCCGAACTGGAGTCCGCCCTCGCCGACCATCCGTTCACGGTCGCGGACCCGAAATTGTCCTACGTCGCGTTCCTTTCTGCGGCGCCGGACCAGGCGGGCATCGAGCGGGCGAACCAGCTGGCGGTCGGAGGCGACGAGTGGGCGATCCGGGGCACCGACCTGCACCTTCGGTTCGCCGCAGGAATGGGAAAGGCAACGCTCAACGTCGACTCACTGCTGAAGCGGCTCGGCGTCGCCGGCACCGCGCGCAACCTGCGCACGGTGACCGCGCTCATCGAACTCGCACGCGGTTAGGTGGCCTCGGCGTCGAACGGCGCCCGCTTGCCCTCCTCCTCGAGGCGCCGCTTGCGCCTCAGGTAGGCGGAATCCTCAACCGGTGGGGCGCTCGGTGTGACGACCTCCTCGACGAGGGCCTCCCGGATGATGCGCCGCGGGTCGTACTGCCGAGGGTCGAGCTTCTTCCAGTCGACCTCGTCGAAGTCCGGACCCATCTCCTCCCGCATGCGGTCCTTCGCGCCATCCGCCATTTTCTTCAGATTCTTCACGAGCCTGGCGAGTTGGGAGGCGTAGTAGGGCAGCCGCTCCGGTCCCAGCAGGAACACCGCAAGCACCCCGATCAACAGGAGCTTCTCGAACGTCAACCCAAACACGAGTTCAGACTAACCGTTCCCGGCAGCCATCCGCTCTAGAGTTGTCTGAGCGAGGAGCAATGGTGGCTGGAAAAGAAATGGACTGGAAGTTCGCGGAGGACTTCGTGGTCGAACCCGAAGACATCGCACGGGCCCGCGCGCGCTCGCTCGAACTCGGGGTGGAAGCTGTGACACCGGCTACCGGCGCGCAGCTCGCCATTCTCACCGCGACGACCGTCGCCACGAACATCATCGAAGTGGGCACGGGAGCCGGCGTGAGCGGCCTGTGGATGCTCTCCGGCGCCCCCCAGGCGACACTCACCTCCATCGACATCGAGGCCGACCACCAGCAGCACGCGCGCACGTCCTTCCTGGAGGCCGGACATCCGGCGAACCGGTTTCGGCTCATCACCGGCCGCGCGCGCGACGTTCTCCCCCGCATGAACGAAAACGCGTACGACGTCGTCCTCATCGACGCGGACCCGCAGTCGGTCATCGAATACGTGGAGCACGGCCTTCGGCTCGTGCGCACGGGCGGCACCGTGGTCGTCGCGCACGCGCTGTGGCACGGCCGGGTGGCGGATCCCGCGCATCGGGATGACGTGGTCGCCGGGTACCGCAGCCTCCTGCGGGAGCTTTCCGCATCGGAGGCGGTCATCAGCGCGCTTTCCCCCATCGGCGACGGCCTGCTTCAGCTCACGCGAGTGGAGCCGTGAATTTGCACGACTTCCGCGTCGTGCCCGCCGCCTACGTGTTCTTTCGTAAGGGGGAGGATGTGCTCCTGCAATTGCGCGACGGCACCGGATACATGGACGGGCACTGGGCCGCGGCGGCAGCGGGCCACGTCGAGCAGCACGAGACGGTGTTCGAGGCTGCATGCCGCGAAGCCACAGAAGAACTTGGCGTCACGATCGCGCAGAGCGACCTTCGGCCGCTCACGGCGATGCACCGCACGGCGAGCGGTCACGCGCCCGTCGACGAACGGGTCGACTTTTTCTTCGAGTGCCGGACCTGGACCGGCGAACCGCGGCTCCTCGAAACGCAGAAAGCCGCCGACCTGGGCTGGTTCTCCCTGGACGCGCTTCCGCATCCGGTCGTGCCGCACGAACTCATCGTGCTCGAACGTCTGCGCGCGGGAACCCTCGACCCGATCGTCACCTTCGGGTTCTGAGATCAGCGTCCCGAGCGTCTCGTCGGGCCGCGCTGCTTCGTGTTACTTGATGGCCGCGACGACTCCACCAAGAACCTCGTGGAGTTCCTTCGCCTCCGCGTCGTTGACGGAAACGACGAGCCGTCCGCCGCCCTCCAGTGGAACACGCACAATGATGAGGCGACCCTCCTTCACAGCTTCCATTGGCCCGTCTCCGGTCCTCGGCTTCATGGCTGCCATGAATGGTCCCCTTTCGTGGAATCTGTCTCCATTATCCCGCATTTGCGCGACACCGGAAAACCGGGCCCCTACGGCGGCGTCCAGTCCGTGCCATCCACCCACCAGCAGTAGTAGCACCAGACCCATTGCCCCGCGATGAGCAGCGCCACGAGCAGCACCCGATACACCCTCGAGCGCGGCACCGCGAGCGCCCCGGCCAGGGGGAACAGCGGGATGAGCAACCGGAACGTGCTCGACTGCGGAAAGAACACCGCGAGCAGGTAGAGCGCGTAACTGGCAACCCAGATTCGCAAGGTAACGCCAATCCGTCTGGCCCACGGGGTGAACAGGAA
>CALMSL010000003.1 GCA_937872445.1 uncultured Microbacteriaceae bacterium
GACAATCCGACGGGTAGCAAGTTACGTGAGGCAACAGGTCAGCACCGGGTAGCAGTTCTGATGAGTCAATGCGCCGGCCAGGATAGTTGTCGTCAAGCGGTCAGGATAATTGACGCCGGCCACCAGACTCACCGGTCACGTCGAAACTGTGTGCGAGGCGGCGATGTTCTTGCGGCTTCAGATGGAGCACGTCGCGTATCGTGAACTGGACGTCGCCCTTGTTTCGGGTGACAGGCGCACCCTCACCAAAGAGGATGTTTCGAGCTCCGGTCGTACCAAGGAGGAAGGCACTGCAACGCAGCGCTATGCAGCTTGGCTGGGAGAACTCCATTCGAAGGCCGAGGAGAGCAGGCCAGGATCGCCAGCACGAGATGACTTCGTCAACGACGCACTCACTTCCAACCTCTTTGGTGCGCGCCGATACCGCGTCAAGCCAGCGGTGTCGAGAGTCGAAGTCACCGGATTGGTCGAGCGAGCACGCGACGACCACACGGAACAAGAATGGCTGGACGTGACACTCTTTCTCGAAGACGCCGATGGCCGTCGATTCGATTTCGTCGATGTGGGGAGCGGATTGAGCTATCTGTTCCCGATCATGGCGACGCTGTGGGAATCGAAACTCTCCTGGGTCGAGCAACCCGAGTTGCATCTTCATCCGGCTGCTCAGTGCGAGATCGGAGACATGTTCATCCGCGCTTTCAACAGGGGACGGTTCTCGATTGTCGAGACGCACAGCGAACACCTGTTGTTGCGCGTTTTGCGTCGCATCCGCGGCACAGTGACTGGCAAGGTCGAAGACCCCGAACTTCGATGCCCACCGGAGGCGGTATGCGTGCTTTACTTCGAGCCCACCGAGAACGGCACTACCAAGGTTCATCGGCTCCGCGTCAGTCGGGCCGGCGACTTCATGGATCGGTGGCCATCGGGGTTCTTCGAAGAGCGAGATAGGGAACTGTTCGATGAATGAGCGATTCGCAGCGGAGCCTTCCGCCTGCGATACGGCTCTGGAATTCAAGTACCTGTTGGAGAAGTTCGGCCCTGCGACCGGTAGGTACTTGGCCGCCTACCCCGATGTCGGCTGGGAACTTCAGTTGCGAACCCACCTTGAGCCGTGGGACGAGTTGCAACGCGCTCGCGCCCTGACTTCATTGCGCCGTGCAAAGGAAGCGCGATCGTTGGTCAGATCTCCGGGCTGCGCATACGAGCAGTCGTCGACATGGCTTAGCAATGTCGAGAAGGTCCAGATGACGATGCGGCGATTCGATCAAGTCGTGGTCAGCCGAGCCAATGCCGGTACCTTCGCCTCAATCGACGATCTTGACTTGCCGCCCACCGCCGCCGTGCCCGTGCTGGCTCGTGCGGCGGACTACGTGCGTTCGTCACGCATGTTGCTGGTCACGGCCCCAGAACTCCACTTCATCGACCCGTATCTCGATCCGGTCGACGCATCGAGAGTCCGTGTGCTCGAGGAGATGCTGCGAGAAGCCGCGACCGGGAAGTGTGAGGGCGCCGTTGTGTGGGTGGCGGCAGGGCGACTGAAATGCTCGGTCGGCGAATCGATTGCTTCGCTCAAACGGGCCGCCCTCAAGAGTGGATTCAAGGCCCCACGGCGGATCACGCTGAGAACCTTCACGGACGCAACTCGATCCGTCAAGGTCCACGATAGATATCTTCTCTGCCTGTTTGGCGCGATCCGCTTCGAGCACGGCTTTCAGGAACTCGCCTGCGGACGAACCGCACGGGTCTCCCCGGAAAATCCATCCAGTCATGTATCCCTCGTGCAGACCTATATGGAAGGTCGGCACGACATGGATGTCGATGACTTTGTAGTCGATGCATAGCGGTTTCAACCCGCGGCAGGCTACATGCTTCTGCGGTATTGCCCCCCGACCTCGAACAGCGCGTTCGTGATCTGACCGAGCGAGCAGCAGCGCACCGCATCCATCAGCACCTCGAAGACGTTGCCGTTGGCGATCACCGCCTGCTGCAGCCGCTCGAGCATCGCAGGTGCCTCGGC
>CALMSL010000004.1 GCA_937872445.1 uncultured Microbacteriaceae bacterium
CTCGAACATGGCGTTGAACCCAGGTCGACCGGCACTGATCCGTTGAACCGCGCCGGCAGCCTCCAGCGCCTCAAGGGCGCGCTTCACGCGGGAGTTGCCGGTAGTCCATCGGTTGCGTTCCTCGGCCGATGCTGACGCTCCTGGGCGCTGTGGAGGCACATCGGGCACGCCCATCGCGAAGGCCATATCGGCGCGCGAGCGGAAGTAGCGTCGCGGCGGGATCCCAGACGGGTTCTCGTCGTCATACGCCACGTTCGCCATGTGGCTGAGCAGCCGCGCAGCCGCATGATCGAGCCCTGTGCGGGTTGCGTGGTGCTCGGCGATCTCCACGAGCTTGTGGCCCATTAGCCGGCCTCGATCGGTTGTCCGCGGCGAGCGCCCGCTCGGTTGTCAGTGGGAGCGGGTAGGCTGCGGTCGTTTCCATTTCGAGGATTCAAGGCCCCCTGAGTGTGCAACTCGGGGGGCTTCTCTCTTCCGCGATCTGAGCGTGACCTTGCTCGCGCGTCATGCTTGGGGGGTCGAGCGCGGCGCATCGCGGATCGGAGAACGGCCGCTTGCGCCTCTGTGAGGGGCGGAGCAGTGTCCACTAGGTCGCGGATGCGGTCTGCCCGCTCGTCGGGGCTCATGAGACGCCTCGAATCGCGTGGCGGCGGATCACGGCGTGCAGGGCGTCGCACTGCTCCCGAGTGAGTGGTGGCGCCTCACCGAGCTTGGCCGCCATGTAGTCCGCGAGCGCGGATGCAATGAAGTCGCGGCGGAGTTCGGCGAGCGCGGATGGGGTGACGCGTCGGTCGTTGGTGGCTCGGGCGACGCGGGCTTTCAGGCTGCGCGACGCGGGCGTGAGGATGGGCATGGGTGACGACACCTCTTTGAGGTAGTCGTCCGCGCCCCACTGCGGAACTGGTGGTTTTGGCTACCGATAAGCCGGGCAGTAGTTACGTTAGCGCAAACGGGTGACGTGCTTGAGGAGCATCTCCCGGCGCTCCGCGAACTTGGCGTTGATTTGGCTGCTGTCTGCGAGCGCGAGGAGTTCGTCGTCGGCGTCGAGGTCGGCGATCCTTGCTCGAATGTGGCTGGGGTGGATATCGACCGGCTGGCGGCATCCGCAGGCGAACTGCGTGCTGGCGTTCGCAACTCGAGAGTCGGGTGCGATGTTGACGATTGGTGCGCCGGCGTCGGCGGGCCGCCCGTCGTGGGGCAGTGCGCGGAGGTCGTGGAGTCCGTAGGGCGCGGCGGAGGCGACGAGTACGTGTGCTGCTTCGAGCCAGAGGCGATCGCCGGCGCGGTAGGCCTTGGCGATGAGCTTGCCCTCCTGGCAGCGCAGAGTCAGCACAGGTTCGAGGCCGGCTGATGGTGCAAGATCGTTCATCGCAGTTCCTTCGTTCGGCGGATGTGGGCGACAGTACCGTGAGCGCGGCGCATCAGGACTAGGACTTCCATGTTATTTCGATGGTTTCTGTGCTGAAAGCGCGTCCTGAGCCGGCTGGGTGGATCGTGACGGTTAGGAGTGCGTCGATGACGTCGCGCTGCGCGTCGATCGGCCAGGACTCCCAGACGGTTCGGCTGTCGGCGGTGGTGAGCTCGGCGACGCGGCTCTTCGGGTGCAGTGTGGCGATGCGGCGCTCGACGTCGGCGAGCTCGGTGCGTAGGCGAGCTGTGAGGCGCTGGAACTGGGCATCGGTGATTGCGTCGTCGGCCCATTGGTCTGCTACGGCGGCGAGCTTGTCGGTGAGGCGGGCCCGGTCGGAGGAGGCGCCGCGCCCTGCCCCGGGGTCGGTCGAAGGCGCGGCGAGCGCGACCGCAGCGTCTGGTCGGCTTAGGCGTTCGAGGAGAGTGTCTGTGACCCACTCATCCACGGCGACCTGCTGGCGGCGGACGCGGTAACAGCCGGAGCATGCGTAGGAGGGCGGCTGGCGCTTGGTCCTGCCCTCGGGAGTCATGCCGGCGGGCCGGCCCTTCTGGCGGCGCATGGGGGCTCCGCAGCGGCCGCAGATGGCGAGCCCTGAGAGTAAGTACTTGAATTTGGGGCCGACGTGGTTCGACCTCCGGGCAGGGTCTGTGAGGTGCGCGACGAGTAGTTCGTGCGTGTCGGCGTCCAGGATTGCCTCGGTGGTGGCTTCGCCGATGATCTTGCCCCGGTATTGGCGACGGCCGGCGAGCGTCGGACGGATGAGGAGCTGGCGGAGGATCGTCGAGTTCCATGCCGATGGGGCCGCTGTGACTGCGGCGAGCGCTTCTTCCTCGGTCTCGCCGTCCTTGATGCGGCGGCGGAGCGCTAGGTAGTCGCCGGGCGAGAGGACACCTCGGTTCGTCAGGTCGGCGGCGATCGAGCGGAGGGAGTTGCCAGCTAGGGTCCTGGCCGCGATGTCGCGGATGATTTCGGCGAGCGCGGGGTCAGCGATGTCGCGGCCGTTCTCGCGCCGGTAGCCGTAGGGGACGAACCCGTGAGGGTGACCCTCGGGGGCGCGCTGCTCGAACTTGCGCTTTAGGCGACGGGACATGTTCTCAGTCTCACCACGCGCGACGCTGGCGAGGATGCGGGCATTCATTCGGCCTGCTGGGGTAGCGAGGTCAATCTCCCCGCCGAGGTTCGCGACCTTGAACCCGTTGCGGTCCGCGAGGTCGATGACGTCCTCGAGCTCACGCGGCGAGCGCGTGAGTCGGTCGATATTCCAGACGACGACTGCGGCGATGTGGCCGGAACGGGCCGCCTCGAGCATGCGCTCATATTCTGGCCGGCGGCGTGACCGTGTGGCGCTGACGTCATTGTCGACGTACTGCTCGACGACGGTCCAGCCTTTGCGTTCCGCGAGCGCGATGCAGTCGTCGAGCTGGCGGGCGACTCCCTTGCCGTCGCCGGCGGTGTCTTGAGAAATGCGGGCGTAGATGCCTGCGCGGACCGTGCTGAGTGCTTGTTCCATGAAAGTATCATAACTCATGTACAAGCGGAAACATCATGGCGACCTCCTTCTTGCCGGCGACCTCCAGCAGTTCCCGCTTCGCCTCCTCGCGCGCATCCTGGGCCTGAGCGCGCAGCACATCCACGAGAGGCGTTCCACGTTCCAGCGCTCCCACGACCTGATCCACGCATCGCGTGAACTCCGGCAGCCGGATGCCGCGGGCCAGCTGCTGCAGGCTGTCCGCGAGGGTCGACCCGCTGTTCACGGCGGCGACCACGCGTCCGAGTTCGCCAGCCAGCTCCCCGCGGCTCGCCACCGCGATGCGGCGGAAGGAGTCCAGAATGCTTTCGCCCGCAGACAGGCTCAGGGTGAGAAACTCCAGCACGACCGGGAGCTCCGCGGACATACGGCTCATTCTGCGTCGTGCCGCGATTTTCAACCGCTGGTCGCACGCCACGAAGCCCGCAGCGCCGGCCAGGACGACCACGACCAGGTGCACGGCGATCGGCACAGCGCGGGCCTGGGAAAGCGCGATCGACACGACCACGCCCGCAGCGGTCCCCGCGATGGTCCACACGAGCAGGCGTGAACGAAACGCATTCACGGTGTCCGTCGACCCGGACTGGCGCAATCGCAGTTCGATCGTCGCCGTGCTGCCGATGAGCGGTCCGACAAGGTCCCGAATCCGGTCCACGCCGGGGCCGAGGATCGACCCGAAAACGGACAACGGGTTGGCCTGTCGGCGCTGCGCGAAAGATCGTGCGCTCTCCGACACGTCTCCGAGGTACGGGGCCACCCGGTGGATGAGGCGCGGACGAGTCATCCGCGGCATCGCGCTGACGAGCGACCACAACCCGACCCCGAGCATGAGGCCGTACACGATCGACCAGCCTGCTGCCGTCATCGGAACCACCGCCGCTCCTCGGGCAGCCGGGCCAGCGTAACCATGAGCCGGTAGGCGATGACGGTGGCCACGAGACCGGCGATGATGAGGGCGCCTCCGGCAGGAGAGTTGTAGGACGCGGCGGCCTCGGGCCTCGTCGACAGGAGCGCCAGGATCACCCACGGCGCGACCGCGGCCAGGCGGGCGGCGTTCATGATCCACGATTGCCGGGCCTCCACCTCGCCGCGAATGGCGGACTCGAGCCGCAAGTGCGCGGCCAGCGCGCGCAGGACCGACGGCAGCTCGGTGCCGCCGACCTCGCGGGACATCCGAAGGGTTTCGAGGATGCGGTCCGCGGTGGGATCCGCCAGGTGCTCCTTGAGATTGTCGAGGCTCCGACCGAAACTGCCGGATGCCTCGTAGTCGTCCCGAAACGTGGCGAACGCGACCCTCGTCGCGACCGGGCCGTTGTCGGCCAGTGCGGCCACACCGTCGGGAAGCGCAAGGCCGGAGCGGGTCGCAGACACCAGGTGGTCCACGACATCCGGCCACAGGGCGCGGTGGGCGCGCCGCGCCGCCCTCGCCTTCCAGCCGATGACGACCGTGGGAAGCGCGAGCGCCGCAATCCCTGCCGCGACGGCGAGCGCCACGACGGGCACGAGCACAAACACGAGCGCGGCGACCGCCGCGCCGATCACCGCCGAGACGACCGCGAACACGGGCAGCGACACCGAGCGCAGCCCCGCCTGCCGCATCCGCTCCGACAGTTTCACAATCAGGCCGGCACCCACTCGCGGAACCCGGCGCCCGCGCGGCCACAGGAACGGCGACACCGCCAGAAGCAGGCCAAGGCCCAGTGCGCACCCGACGAGGAGAATCACACGGACTCCCCGCGCAGTGCATCGGCGAGATCGACTCCGGCGGCGTGAAATTTCGCCACCCTCGCGGGAGAACTCCCTGTCGGGTTCAGGGAGCCCTCCCGCAGCTCGAAAATCGCGTCCGCATCGATCGTGCCGGCCGTCACCTCGCCGGTTGGCGCGACGATTTGCGAGATGTACCGGCGGCCGTCGCCATCCAGGGCGCAGTGCACCACGATGTCGATGCTCGCCGCGACCGTAGGAACCACGAACGAGGAGTCGATGTTGCGGCCGGCCAGGAGCGGCAGGGTGGACAGTTTGGCGAGAGCATCGCGTGCACTGTTCGCGTGGATGCTGCACATACCCGGCAGCCCGCTGTTGAGCGCAATCAACAGGTCGAGCGCCTCCGCCTCGCGCACCTCGCCGACCACGAGGCGGTCGGGGCGCATCCGCAACGCTTCCTTGATGAGGCGACGGAGCGTGATCTCCCCCGTGCCTTCAAGGCTCGGCTGACGACACTGCAGACCCACCGCATCCCTGGCCGTGAAACTCAGCTCGAACGTCTCCTCGACGGTGACGATGCGCTCGTGGGGCCTGGCTGCGGTGAGCAGCGCTCCGAGAAGCGTGGTCTTGCCGCTTTGCGTCGCCCCCGACACGAGAATGTTCTGCCCCGACACCACGCACAGCCGCAGGAACTCGGCGGCCGCGGGGCTGAGCGAACCGAGCGCAACGAGCTGCCGCAGCTCCTTGATGCGCTTCGCGAACTTGCGGATGTTCACGGCCCAGTGCTTCTGGGTCACGTCCGGGATCACGACGTGCAGCCGTGAGCCATCCGGCAGTGACGCATCCACGAACGGACTCGACAGGTCGACGCGGCGACCCGTGGACTGCAGCATCCGCTCCACGAGGTCCCGCACCTGCATGGCGGTCAGGGAAAGGTCGGTGAGCTCGGCGACGCCGTTGCGGGCCACAAACACGCGGTCGGGACGGTTGATCCAGATTTCCTCCACCGTGTCGTCATCGAAGAACACCTGCAGCGGTCCGAACCCGGTGATGGAGGCGACCACATCCCGCGCCGTCTGACGTTCGTCGGCCAGCAGCGGCAGCGAGCCGCCGAGGGCACGCTCGCTGTAGCGGCGGATTTCGTCCCGCACGTAGTCGTCCGCGAGGGACCGATCGCTGCCAAGATCGACCCCGTCGAGCCGCACCCGCTCGCGCACACGCTCGGCAATGAGAGAGACGGCGGCGTGCACGACAGCATCCTGCTGGAACACGCGCCGGCAATGCCGAAGTTATCCACAGCATTCTGGATCATGGCAGGTCGCAGCGGAAAGTACACTGGTGTCGCCGCGGGAGTGGTGGAATTGGCAGACACGCAGGATTTAGGTTCCTGTGCTCTCGAGCGTGCGGGTTCAAGTCCCGCCTCCCGCACCGAACATGGAGTTCCTACCGCTAATCTGTCAGGAACGCACTCGCTCCCGATACTCACGACTGGAGAAACCCCGCTTGGTTCCTTCCGCACTTATCCCCTGGCTCGACCCGGAGACCATCATCACGAACGCCGGCCCGTGGGCTCTCGTCGTGGTGTGCCTCATCGTGTTCTCCGAAACCGGCCTGCTCGTCGGATTTCTCCTGCCCGGCGACACCCTGCTTGTCATCTCTGGACTGCTCACCCACACCTCGCTCGTCTTCGGCGTGAACATCTGGTGGGTCGGCGCGCTCATCGGCATCTCCGCGTTCGCGGGAGGCGAAGTCGGCTACCTCATCGGCCACAAGTTCGGCCCCAGCGTGTTCGAACGAAAAGAAAGCGGCCTGTTCAGTCGAGCGAACGTGGAGCGAACCAACAGGTTCTTCGAACGATTCGGCGGGCTCTCCGTGATCCTCGCCCGCTTCGTGCCCATCCTGCGCACGTTCGTGCCGGTGGCCGCCGGGGTTGGCCACATGAACTACAAGAAGTACTCGCTGTACAACCTCACCGGGGCTGTACTCTGGGGTTTCGGGCTCACTCTCTTCGGATTCCTCATCGGCTATATTCCCCCGGTCGCCGACTTCGTCAAAAGCTACATCGACGTGATCCTGATCGGCGCCGTCACGATCACTCTCATCCCGACGGTGTTCCATTACGTGCAATCCACCCGGAAGGCCCGCAAAGCCCAGCGGGAGGGTGTCGCACCGCTCGCCGAGGCGGATGTCGTGATTGACCCCGCGTACTTCGACAACGACGCCAGCAACGACCCGCCCCGCGGGTAGGCGGAACCCGCTACGACGCGCTGGCGCCGAGCCACATCGCCCTGGCCGCCTCGTCGCCGAGGTCAAGAGTGGCGCTGCCGAGCCGAACCGCAAGCGCCCCGCCGAACGGTCGGCGCTCCACCACCGTGACCACCGAATCCAGCGCGAACCCCTCATCGCCGAGGTACTGCAGCAGAGCGGGATCGCGATCGCTGATACGGACCACGGGGCCGGCAAAGCCGTCGGGCGCGTCGGCCAGGAGCACGGCATCCGGTTGCTCCACCGAGCCGTCGGCGCGCGGGATCGGGTCGCCGTGCGGATCGCGGAGCGGATGGCCCAGCTTCCCCGCGATCGCCTCCAGGAACCGGTCGCTCACCGCGTGCTCAAGGACCTCGGCCTCGTCGTGCACCTCGTCCCAGCGGTAACCGAACGACTCGACGAGCCAGGTCTCGATGAGCCGGTGCCGGCGCAGCATCCGCAGCGCGAGGGCTCTCCCCTCGCCCGTGAGCGTGACCGCGCCATACGGCACGTGGGTCGCCAGCCCGGCCGCCGCGAGTTTCTTCACCATTTCCGTCACTGACGACGGTGCCAGCCCGAGCCTCGCGGCGAGCACGGACGACGTGATTGGCTCCGGCTGCCACTCCGTGTGAGAGTAGATGACCTTGACATAGTCCTCGGTCGCCGAACTTGCGATTGCCGCCCGCTCCTGCATGGTGTCCCCTATCCCGTGACCGTCAGCACGATGAGCGCGACGTTCAGCCCGACCACCAGCACGACGATCGTAGCGAGAATCCAGCGCACCGCCCGGCTGTTCGCGGATGCGCCCATGATCGAGCGGTCGCTCGTGAGCCGCAGCAGCGGGATGAGCGCGAACGGGATCCCGAAACTCAGGAACACCTGGCTCAGCACGAGAGCCCACGTCGGATCGACGCCCAGTGCCAGGATGACGACGGCGGGGATGATCGTGATGACGCGCCGCGCGAACAACGGGATCTGGCGGTGGAGCAGGCCGGCCATGATCGTCGCCCCCGCGTAGCTGCCCACCGAGGTCGAGGCGAGACCGGATGCCAGCAGGCCGATCGCGAACACGAGGGCGATCCCGGGGCCGAGCGCTGACTCAATGGCGGCGTGGGCGCCCTCGATCGTGTCCGTTCCCTTGACCCCGCCGAGGTTCACCGCCGCGAGCAACAGCATCCCGAGGTTCACGATGCCCGCGAGGCCGAGTGCGACCAGGACATCCCACTTCGTTGAGCGCAGCAGGGTCTTTCGGTTCGCCTGGGTCGCCTTGCCGTGCCGGTCGCGGGCGAGGGCGGAATGCACGTAAATCGCGTGCGGCATCACCGTGGCGCCGAGCATGCTCGCGGCGAGCAGCACGGAGTCGGTGCCCTCGAAACGCGGCACGAGCCCGCCCAGAACCGCCCCGCCATCCGGCGGATTCACGAACAGGCCGGCGAGGAACCCGACCGCGATGATCGCGAGGAGTCCGATCACGACCGACTCGAACGGGCGCTGCCCGAACCGGCTCTGCAGGCCGAGAAGTCCCATCGAAATGACTCCAACGATGATCCCGCCGAGGAACAGCGGGAGGCCGAACAGGAGGTGCAGGGCGATCGCGCCGCCGATCACCTCGGCCAGGTCGGTGGCGACCGCGACGAGTTCGGCCTGAGCCCAAAAGGATCGGCGGGAGGCTGGCCGCATCCGGTCGCGCAGCAGCTCGGGCATGGTCTGACCGGTCACCAGGCCGAGCTTCGCCGACTGGTACTGCACCATTGCGGCGATGAGGTTCGCGGCGACGATCACCCACACGAGCAGGTAGCCGTACCGGGCGCCGCCGGTGAGGTTTGCCGCAACGTTTCCCGGATCCACATAGGCGATGGCCGCAACGAATGCCGGGCCGAGGAGCATCCACGAACGGTTTCGGCGGAACCGCAGGGAATTTCGGCCTAGCCGCTCACGTATTTTCGGCACACCGAAATTATAGAGGGCCGCGGCGAACTCTGCGAACTAGTCGTGCACGTGATCCTCGTGCCTGGCGTGCTCTGCCGGTTCCAGCTGGAACGTGGAATGGTCGACATCGAAGTGGTCGGACAGGCAGGCCGCGAGTTCGTCGAGAAGTGTGCCGGTGTCCTGCCTCGCAAACACCTCGTCGGCGACGACGACGTGCGCCGAGAACACCGGGTTCCCGGAGGTGATCGCCCACACGTGCACATCGTGCACGTCCACGACGCCCGGCGTCGCGAGGATGTGATCGCGGATCTCGGCCACGCTCGTGTCCACCGGCACGGACTCACCGAGCACGTGCACGGCATCCCGCAGCAAGAGCGCGGCCCGCGGCGCGATCATGAGGGCGATCGCGAGCGACGCGATCGCATCCGCCGGCATGAAACCCGTAGTCAGGATGACCACCGCCGCCACAATCGCGGCGATCGAGCCCAGGAGGTCGCCCAGTACTTCGAGGTAGGCGCCGCGCATGTTGATCGAGGTCTTCGCCTGGGAACGCAGGATGACGGCGGCCACCACGTTCGCGAGAAGCCCGATCACGGCAACGATAAGCATCGGCACGCTCTGGATTTCGACGTCGCCGGGTCCCACCAGCCGAGCGACCGCCTGCGCACCGACAGCAATGGCCACGCCGAGCAGAATCAGGCCGTTGATGAGCGCGCCGAACACTTCCGCACGCTGGAACCCGAACGTCGCGCGATCGGTTGCTGGCCTGGCCGCGATGACGGTTGCGGCGAGCGCCACCGTGAGCCCGATCGTGTCGGAGAACATGTGGCCGGCATCCGCGAACAGGGCTAGGGAGCCGGTGAGGATGGCTCCGACCACCTCGATGATGAGAACAACGCCGACGATGGCCAGCACGATGGACAGTCGCGTGCGGTTTGCACCGGAGTGATGATCGTGGGCCACACCACCACCGTACGGCCGCGCACCGCCCGGCGCGACCGATGGCGCTAGTCGGGAATGATTGTCGATTTCAGATGGCTCTCGCACATCGTCCGCACAGCGCCCTAGAGCATGGAGCCGAGGTCAGACCCGACAGTCGGATACGCGGCCGTGGCCGACTTGAGCTGACGTGTGGTGAGCCCGAGTTTGATAGCCAGGCCGAACGTGTTGACGAGCTCGCCGTACTCCGGCCCAAGCAAGTGCGCCCCAACAATGTGGTCGTTCGACGTGTCAATGAGGATTTTAGCCGCCGCGGTGCGCTCGCCCACCCGGTAGTTGGAGTACCACTTGCCGGTGTCCGAGTAGCGAATCTTCAACTCGATTCCCTGCTCGATGGCTTCTGCCTCAAGCATGCCGACACGGACAAGTTCGGGGATCGTGAAGACCGCGGTAGGGATACCTGCGTAGTCCGGAATCAGCGTTGTGCCGTTGATCATGTTGGACGCCGCAACCTTGGCCTCCGATACGGCAACCGGGGTCAGCGGCATCCCTGCGGTGTCAGCCGAGTCACCTGCTGCCCACACGGCGGGGTTCGTCGAACTCTGAAGGTGCCTGTCGACGCTTACTCCTCGCTCACTCCACTCCACGCCGGCGACGTCGAGATCCAACGTCGCCAGGTCAGCGATACGACCGGCACCATGGACTACAAGGTCAGCCTCGATCGTCTCGCGAACGCCCGCGCGCTCAAGCGTGATCTGGAAAACCGAGCTGGCCTGTTCGACGCCAACGATGCTCGTGTTCTCCCGTGTATCGACACCGACCTCACGCCCTCGGGCAACCAGTAATTCTACGAGATCGGGGTCGAAACTTTTGAGCGGATGCGCTCCGTGGTCGATGATGGTTGCGGCGCTGCCCGCGCGCGCCGCGATATGCGCGAACTCGAACGAGACGAACCCGCCGCCGATAAACAGAATTCGCCCAGGTATGGCGTCCAGATCGAGAAAATCGGTGCTGTCAATGACATATTCGTGTCCTGGAAAGGATAACGGACGCGGCCGTGCCCCCGTAGCGATCAGAATCCGGCTGGCATCCAGGGTGTCGCCGTCGACCTCGATTTGGTTGCGGCCGGTGAATCGCGCATGTCCGTGAAATGTTTCCACTCCGTTCCTCCTCAGGCCAGCTTCCATTCGCTGCGGAACGGGGTCGGTGAAGCCGCGCTTGTGCTTCATCAGGTCGCCCCAATTGATCGTCAACTCCGAATCATCGATGCCTTTGCCGTGCAGAAGTCGAGCGCCGTCGATGATCTCCGCACCACGCCGCAATATTTTTTTCGGATCGCAGCCACGCAAGGCACAGGTGCCGCCGTATGGCAGTGAATCGACGATGGCAACCCGCCAACCCTCAGTTGCGCATTTGTTCGCGCCTGCGATTCCGGCCATGCCAGCTCCGATGACAATCAGGTCGTATGGCTTGTTCATTGCGGGCTCCCTGTGTGGCACTGTCGCGATTATGCGCTTCCGGCGGATTTGCGGTCACACTTGCGACCCTAGACCTTGAACCCCGGTATAAGGTCAAGGGCTTAATATCGGAGTATGCGCATTGGAGATGTAGCTTCCGCTGTGGGCCTATCCACCCAGACCATCCGCTTCTACGAGCGACGGGGTTTGCTCCCGAAACCGCACCGTGACCCCAACGGCTACCGCACGTACGACCCAGCGATCCTCGCGCGTCTTCAGTTCATTCGCAATGGGCAAGGCGCTGGGCTCACTCTGCTCGAAGTCGCCGCCATTCTTGAGTTGCGCGGCGAAGGCACGTCCCCGTGCACTCACGTTCGCGAATTGCTTTCCACAAAGCTTGAGGATGTTCGGGCACGGCAGAGCGAACTCGTTGCGCTCGAAGCGGAACTTGAGAGCCTCATCAGCAGGAGTCAGCGACTCGATCCGGCCGACTGCACGGACGTTGCGGTCTGCCACATCATCGCGCCACGTCGGTAGCGGTCAGTTGAAGGTTGTCGATCGCTCGCTTTCAGCCAGTGTCCGATCGCCTATTTCAGCAGGTATCCCCGCACGACGGGCAGGAGCGCGGTGAACGCGCGATGCCGATGGCTGATCTCGTTTTTCTGTTCCGCAGTCAGCTCGGCGGAGGCAACCTCGTAGCCGTCCGGCCGGAACACCGGGTCGTAGCCGAATCCGTGCGTGCCGACGGGTGCGGGAAGGACAGTCCCCGGCCATACGCCCAGTTCCACGTGCTCCATGCCGTCCGCCACGAATGCCGCGGCACAGCAGAACTCCGCTCGGCGATCGGCCTCGGAGTTTGCGCCGACCGCGGTCAGCTCCTGCAGCAGGTGCGCGACATTGTCCTCGTCGACCCGGGTGCCGGCGTAGCGGGCAGAATTGATGCCCGGCGCCCCGCCGAGCGACGCGAGGCAAATCCCGGAGTCGTCCGCAATCGTCGGCAACCCCGTGTGAGCGAACGCCGCGCGCGCCTTGATGAGCGCGTTCTCCTCGAACGTCGCGCCATCCTCGACAGGTTCAGGGCCGTCGTAGCCGATCAGGTCGATGCCGTCCAGGAGCGGGCCGAGGATGTCCCGCAATTCCACCACCTTGTGCGCGTTGTGCGTGGCGAGGACAAGTTTCATGGCGGGTCTCAGGATTCGAGCGCCGATGCCTGAATACCGGCCAGGGAGGACGTGCCGGCGAGAGCCAGGTCGAGCAGGGCATCCAGCTCGCTCCGGTCGAACGGCGCGCCCTCGGCGGTGCCCTGCACCTCGACGAACAGGCCGCGGCCCGTCACGACGACATTCATGTCGGTTTCCGCGCGCACGTCCTCGGAATAGGCCAGGTCGAGCATGGGGGTTCCGTCGATGATGCCGACGCTCACCGCGGCGACGCTGTCGAACAAGGGCTTCGCGTTCTTGCCGATGAACTGCTGCGTGCGACCCCACTCGAGCGCATCCGCGAGAGCAACGTAGGCACCCGTGATCGCGGCGGTGCGGGTGCCGCCGTCCGCCTGGAGCACGTCGCAGTCAATCACGATCGTGTTTTCGCCGAGCGCCTTCATGTCGACGACCGCGCGCAGGCTGCGCCCGACGAGCCGGGAGATCTCGTGCGTGCGGCCGCCAATGCGGCCCTTCACCGACTCGCGGTCCATGCGCTCGTTCGTGGAGCGCGGAAGCATCGAATATTCGGCGGTCACCCAGCCCTTGCCCTTGCCGGTCATCCAGCGTGGAACCCCGTTCGTGAAGGACGCCGTGCACAGCAGCTTCGTGCGGCCGAACGAGATGAGGGCGCTCCCCTCGGCCTGGTCGCTCCAGCCGCGCTCGATCGTGATGGGTCGAAGCTCGTCGGCCGCGCGGCCATCGACTCGTAGCTCTGTCATGTCAGGCCGGATCCTCTGCTGTCGTCGAAACGGTGGTCTCCACCAGCTGCACTGCGGAAACTTCGGGGCCGAGAAACCGCCTCGCCAGGGAAAGGAACTCGGTCTTGCTGTCGCCCGTGGCCTCGAACCGGTAACTCGGCGGGGTTGATGCGTCGCGCAGCAACTGGTGGTTGACCAGGGTATCGAAAACGTCGAACGCAGTCTCCTCTGCGCTGGACACGAGAGTCACCGAGTTCCCGAGGACGAACTGAATTGCCGCCGACATGAGCGGGTAGTGGGTGCAGCCGAGCACAACGGTGTCGACGTCAGCGGCCTTGAGCGGCGCGAGATAGTCCTCGGCGACGCGGAACAGTTCCGGGCTCGAGGTGACCCCGGCCTCCACGAACTCGACGAAACGCGGGCACGCGCGCGTGAACAGTTCGAGTTCGGATGCCGCCGCGAAGGCATCCTCGTACGCGCGCGACTTGATCGTGCCCGCCGTGCCGATCACACCCACCCTGTTGTTGCGCGTCTGGCGCACCGCCGCGCGCACAGCAGGCTGAATCACTTCAACGACCGGGATGCCGTATCCGTCGGTGAATCGCTCGCGCGCATCGCGGAGCATGGCCGCAGAAGCCGTGTTGCACGCGATCACGAGGAGCTTGACACCCTCGGCGACCAGGTCATCCATGACGGCGAGCGCGTACTCGCGGACCTGCGCGATCGGCTTCGGACCGTAGGGAGAATGAGCGGTGTCGCCGACGTACACGATCGACTCATTCGGCAACTGGTCGATGATCGCCCTGGCCACCGTGAGCCCGCCAACGCCGGAATCGAAAATACCCAAGGGAGCGTCGGTCACAAGAAAAGAGTCTACCGACGCCCGCAACGGTCGTTGATAGATAGGCTCGTGGGGTGACCAGCGCACTCCTGACCGACCGCTACGAACTGACCATGGTCGAGGCTGCACGAAAGTCAGGTACGGCCCACAGACGCTCCGTCTTCGAAGTGTTCGCCAGGCACCTGCCGAACGGCCGCCGCTACGGCGTCGTGGCGGGAACCGGCAGGTTCCTCGAACAGCTTTCTAATTTCCGCTTCGGCGATGCCGAGCTCGACTGGTTGAAGGACAACGACGTCGTCGATGCGGACACCCTCGACTGGCTCGCCGACTACCGCTTTCGCGGCAACGTGTGGGGCTACCGCGAGGGCGAGGTCTACTTTCCGGGTTCCCCCATACTCGTCGTCGAGGGCACGTTCGCGGAGGCGGTCGTGCTGGAGACGCTCGCCCTCAGCATCCTGAACTACGACTCCGCCGTCGCGAGTGCCGCGAGCCGCATGGTCACGGCGGCGGACGGTCGGCCGCTCGCTGAAATGGGCTCGCGAAGGGCTACGGAGCACGGTGCGGTCGCAGCCGCCCGCGCCGCTTTCATCGCCGGTTTCAGCGCCACGAGCAACCTGGAGGCCGGGCGCACGTGGGGCATCCCTACCATGGGTACCGCGGCGCACTCGTTCACGCTCCTGCACGACTCGGAGGAGGATGCGTTCCGCGCCCAGGTTGCCGCCCTCGGCCCGGAAACCACCCTCCTCGTCGACACTTACGACGTGACTGCTGCGGTCGACCTGGCCGTGCGGGTGGCCGGCACCACTCTCGGCGCCGTGCGAATCGACAGCGGCGACCTGCCGGGGCAGGCGCTGGCGGTGCGCAAACAGCTCGATGGGCTCGGCGCCAGGGCCACGAAGATCACGGTCACGAGCGACCTTGACGAATACGCGATCGCGGCACTCCAGGTCGCCCCAGTCGACTCCTATGGTGTCGGAACGTCGGTCGTCACGGGCTCAGGGTCTCCGACCGCCGGCATGGTGTACAAGCTCGTTGCCCGAACCGGTACCGACGGGGAGTGGGTGTCGGTGGCGAAAAAGTCCGCAGCGAAGCTTTCGATCGGCGGCAGGAAGTTCCCGGTTCGCACGCTCCGGGGCGGCATCGCCACCGCCGAGGTGCTCCACGTCGAGGACGGTCCGGATGCTTCAGCAGCCAGGCCGGATTCGGGACGTCCCCTGCTCGTCCCCCTCGTCGTCGACGGCACCGCTGACCCGCGCTACCTCGGCAGCGAAGGGACGGCCCTGGCTCGCGAACACCGCTCGGTCGCAGTCGCCGAGCTACCGGTGGATGCGTTCCGGCTCGCGCGCGGCGAGCCAGTCATCCCCACCATCTACGATTAGCCGGCTACTTCTTCAGCTTCTCGTAAACCTCTTTGCAGGTCGGGCACACCGGGAACTTTTCCGGGTCGCGCCCCGGGGTCCAGAGTTTGCCGCAGAGCGCCCGAACCGGCTTTCCGGTCAGCGCTGATTCCACAATCTTGTCCTTCGGCACGTAGTGGGAGAAGCGCTCGTGGTCGCCGTCCTCGAGCTGCTCCTGGTTCAGGAGCTCCTCGAGCTCGCGGTCCAGCGTGGAGGTGCCACCCCCGGTGTGCTCGGTGTCGGTCGAACTCATACTTCTACGATACTGCCCGCGGGTGGAGGCTGCAGATCAGTATTTCGCGGTGAAGGCGAGGAGTTCCGGGCCGCGCTTGTCGAACACGAGTCCGCCGAGCCAAATACCGCCCCACAGTGCCGCAGCGCCCGTCGCGGTGCCCACGAGCAGTGCCGCGACATGCCAGCCGCCGCCTTCGGCGATCCCGAGAATCGCCAGAAACACGGTTGGCGCCGTGACCGCCAGCACGCCGAGAAGGGACAGGCCCTGCACCCAGGATGCCGCCCCGGCGCTCGATTGCGGTTGCGCGAAGGGGCTGTCGCCGGGATGCACGGCCGGGTAGGGGAAGCCGGCGGAGATCACGCTGGAGAGCCCGAGCCCGACCAGGAGCGTGCACAGGCTTACCCCGAGAAGCGAGGGCACCACCTCCGCCGAACCGAACGCCCAGGCCGAGAGCGGAGTGCCGACCGCGATCACGATGATGCCGAGTGCGAGCGGTGGCACGACGCGGCCAAGGCGGTCGGCCCGGCCGTCGGTGTTCGCGGCGACATGCAACCACACCGCGGTGTTGTCGTAGGCCACATCGTTGTGCACGGTGCTCCAGGCGAGGAAAAAGCACATGACCGGCACCGGCAAAAGAACCAGGAGGTGCAGGGGTACCCCCGCGATCGTGAGTGCGCCGATCATCACGGCGGGAACGATGGGCACGATGACGAGCGCTGACCGATACCGAGGATCCCTGCCCCAGTAGCTGAGGCTGCGGGCCGCGATGGCGCCCGCCGGGCTCGCCGGGAGCCTCGAGAACCATCCGAGACCGGTGTAGGCGCGCGTGCGCGAAACTCGCTCCGGCGAAACGAGCATCACCGCGATGAGCCCCCGCCAGGCGAACCACAGCAGAACAACGAATCCCACCGCGATCGCAAGCGCACCGGATGCCGGGCCCAGCTCCCCCGCTGCGGCGAGCGCGGGCGCGGCCCACACGGCGCCGAGCGGCGTCCAGGCCGCGACATCCGCGATCGAGTGAAGAACGGCGAGACCCTGCTTCTCCCAATCCACCGTCACCATGGCGGCGATAAGCGGGGACAGCGCGCTCAGGACAACCAGGGCGATGAGCCCGGTCGCTTCCCTGGCCCGGCGGGTGGCGAGCAGCAGCGTTGCCACCGTCGTGGTGACCCGGGAACCGAGGATACCGGTGATCACGAGCAGCACCGCGGAAACCACGGCGAACGCCGCTGCAGGTCCGTTCCTCGACCAGGTCACCACTTGCGCCGCAGCGATGATCGTCAACACGAGCGCGGGAACGCCGATGAACGCCGCCGCGGCCAGCCCAGCGGCAAGACGGCCATTCGGGATCCCCAGCAACGAGAATTTGCGCGGATCGATCGTGTCATCGGCACCGAAAACCAGCGGAACAACCAGAAACCCCACCACGATGAGCGACCCGGCCACAACGACGATGCTCCGCGCCAGGTCGAGCTCGGCGAACCTCAGCGCAACGAGTCCCACAACGCAGGCGATTGCCGCCCCGAGCCCGTACAGGAGCCCCACCACCATTCCGAACACCTGCCACGGGCTGCGCCGGAACAGGTTCCCGAGCAGGCGCAGTTTCAGTCCGAGAAACTGTGCAACCACTCCATGCCCTCCACACTCGTGCGGCCACCCGCAAGTTCCACAAATTTCTCTTCGAGAGTTCCCGAGCCACGAACGTCCTGCACGGTGCCGGACGCCAGCACGGCACCTTCGACGATGATCGCCACCGAGTCACACACCCGCTCGATCAGATCCATGCTGTGGCTGGACAAAACAACCGTGCCGCCCGCGGCAACGTACTTTCTCAGAATCTCGATGATGTTCGCCGCAGAAACGGGGTCGACGGACTCGAACGGTTCATCCAGAACGAGCATGCGCGGGGAATGGATGAGCGCGGCAGCGAGCGAAAGCTTCTTGGTCATGCCCGCCGAGTAGTCGGCGACGAGCCGGCTGAGCGCGTCATCCAGACCGAACGACGCCGACAGCTGCCCGATTCGCTCGCGAACCGTTTCGGCGGGAAGCCCGCGCAGCACTCCGACGTAGAAGAGAAGCTGGCTTCCGGTCAGCCGGTCGAACAGCCGGAGCCGATCCGGGAGGACGCCCATCTGGCGCTTCGCCGCGGCAGGTTCCTGCCACACGTTTGCGCCATGCACCATGACGGTACCGGCGTCCGGTCGCAGCAGTCCGGTGATCATCGAGAGGGTCGTCGTCTTTCCGGCGCCATTCGGCCCGACGATGCCGAAAATCGTGCCAGCGCGCACATCCAGATCGATTCCGGCCACCGCCGCGGTGTTTCCGAAGTTTTTTGCCAGACCCCGCACCTGGAGAACGCGCTCGGCGTCGTCCGGGCCGGCGGATGTCGTCTTCGTCTCGCCGGAAACCTCCGGCGTCGCGCTCGCCGCCCTGGCGGTCGCGGCCTTCGCCTTGCGCGCCGCAGCCTGGATGGCGCGCTTGTCTTTCGCCGCGTCAGCCTCGAGTTTCTCGATCAGCACGTCAAATTTGGCGAGGATGCTCTCGGCTGTCTCCACGGAGTCCACCGTATCAACCCGATGGTTGCTCTTCGGACGCTGGCGTCACATCATTACGAATTGGCCACGACGACTGAGCACTCGCCTCCCCCTCAGGTTGGGCCACTAGAGTGGCAACTGCACGACGAAGTGTCCGCCGTTGTGGCGCGCCCGCAAAATCGGGGCGAGTCCGACGGCATCCACCGACCTTCAAGGGGCACGAATGACCATCCAGATAGTAATCCTCGCTGCCGGGATGGGCAGCAGGCTGGGTCGGTCATTGCCTAAGCCGCTCACCGAGTTGGGCGACGGTCGCACCATCATGCAGCAGCAGTTCGACAACATCGCCTTCGCGTTCGGCACGAACGCGAAGGTCACCGTCGTCGTCGGCTACAAACTCGAGCACATTATCGAAGCGTTTCCGAGCGCGTCTTTCGTCTACAACGAGCAGTACGACCAAACAAACACCTCCAAGAGCCTCCTGCGTGCTCTTCGCGCGTCATCCCCCGGCGGTGTGCTGTGGATGAACGGTGACGTCGTTTTTGACCCTGAAGCTCTGGAACGTGCCGCCGTGATGGTTGCGCGAGACCAGTCGTTTGTCTCCGTGAATACCGCGAGGGTTTCGGATGAGGAAGTCAAGTACACGACCGATTCGAGCGGCCACATCCGCGAACTTTCCAAGATCGTGAAAGGCGGACTCGGGGAGGCCGTCGGCATCAATTACATTTCGCGGGATGGCAAGGCGGCGCTCCTGCGTCAGTTGAACCGCGTGAACGATCTCGACTACTTCGAACGCGGTGTAGAACTTGCCATCGAGGAGGACGGCCTGCTCGTGGAACCCCTCGACATCTCGGATTTGTATGCGGTGGAAGTCGACTTTGCGGAAGATCTGGAGCGCGCGAACCTGTTCGTGTGACTTTGGGGCAATAACATAGGGGCGTGTCTGCCACAGTAATTCAACGCCCGACGTGGTCCCCTCTCGAGCGATATCGGCATTCCCTGTGGCTCCTCACCGTCCGTGATTTGCGGGTGCGGTATTCGACGTCGGTGCTCGGCTACTTGTGGTCCATCCTCGATCCGCTCGTCATGGCGGCCATCTACTGGTTCGTGTTCACCCAGGTGTTCCATCGAGAGGTGGGCGAGCAACCGTACATCGTGTTCCTGCTCTCCGCCCTCCTGCCGTGGATGTGGTTCAACGGCGCGGTCGGGGACTGCACGAGAGCGTTCCTGCGGGAGGCGCGGCTCATCCGGTCGACGAAAATCCCCCGCACGATCTGGGTGAATCGTCTCGTGCTTTCCAAGGGGATCGAGTTCCTGGCGAGCATCCCTGTGCTGGCGTTGTTTGCCGTCTTCACCGGAGCGCAGTTGCAGTGGCAGGTCGTGTTTTTCCCGCTGGCCATTGCGTTGCAAACCCTGCTGCTCGTCGGGGTGGGGCTGATCGTCGCGCCGCTCGTGGTGTTTTTCCGCGATCTGGAGCGAGCGGTGAAGCTCATCCTGCGATTCCTGTTTTATGCCAGCCCCATCATTTACGGACTCAACAACCTTCCGCACGGCTTCGACCGGATTGCCGCGTTCAACCCGCTCTCCGGGATCTTCGCCCTGTACCGCAGCGCGTTCTTCCCTGAGCAACTCAACTGGTATCCGGTTATCGCTGGCACCGGCGTGAGCCTGGCCCTGCTCGCGATCGGTTTTGCCGTGTTCCGCCTCACGGAGCGTTCCGTGCTGAAGGAGATCTAGTGGCACATCCCAGTGCATCGCCGCGAAGCGTCATCGAGGTCCTCGACGCCGGCATTCGGTTTCGCCGCAACCGGCATTCGCGCCGAAACTTCAAGGACCTGTTTGCTTCCCGCACCCGACGCATCCGGCCGAGCGAATTCTGGGCTTTGCGGAACATCACGTTCACCGTTGCCGAGGGCGAGGCCATCGGCGTCGTCGGGCGCAACGGTCAGGGCAAGTCGACTCTTCTCAAACTTGTGACGGGAGTGCTGCTGCCGGATGAAGGCACCGTGCACGTCCATGCGGGGGTCGCGCCCCTCATCGAAATCACGGGCGGGTTCGTGGAGGACCTTACCGTGCGCGACAACGTGAATCTCATGTCGGGCCTGCACGGCATGAAGCGCGACGAGATCACCGCGCGGTTCGACGAGATCATCGACTTCGCCGAGATCGGGGACTTCCTCGACACGCCATACAAACACCTCTCCAGCGGCATGAAGGTGCGCCTTGCGTTCTCCGTGATCTCCCGGCTGGAGGAACCGATCCTCCTCGTGGATGAGGTGCTGGCCGTCGGGGACAAGGCGTTCCGCGAAAAGTGCTATCGCCGCATCGAGGAGTTGCTCGCTGGCGGGCGAACACTGTTCTTCGTCTCGCACAACGAACAAGACCTGAAACGATTCTGTTCGCGCGGGCTCTACCTTGACGGGGGTTCTCTCGTGCTGGACGCCCCGATCGCGGACGTGCTCGACCGGTACAACGCCGACTACGGGCTCGTGACGCAGTAGCTTTCAGTTCGGCGCGTACGCCCAGCATTCCGCCTCGGCGACCGCGCCCATGGCGAGCCCGCCCGCGCCGAACGCACTGCGGGAGGGAAGCCGTTCAGGGTCGAAATACTCGAGGTAGATCGCGTTGAAGTCGCTCCAGCGCGACATGTCGCCGAGCATGATCGTCGCCTTGAACACGCTGGACATGGTCAGCCCGACGCCCTCCAACGTGTGCGAAATGTTGTCCATCAGCTGCCGAATCTGCGCGTCGAACCCCTCCACGAGGGTGCCATCCGGGCGCATCCCCATTTGCCCCGACAGGTATAGCACATCCCCCACCCGCACCGCGGCTGAGAACGGAAGCGGCGCGGAGGCCTTGATGAACTCGATAGGCGGGCGATCCATGGTTCTCCTTCGGTTGACGGTCAGTGGTGTTGCGAAAGAAAATCGTCCACAACGGCATTCCAGGTATCCGGATCCTCGAAGTACGGCGAATGGCCAAGGCCCGGCAGTTCGACGATCGTGGAGCGCGTGAGCCACGTTGCCGCCGTCCGCAGGAGCGCCGGAGTCATGAGCCCGTCGAGTTCCCCTGCGATGAACAGCACGGGAAGATCCAGCGCGCGAATCGCGGCATCATCGAACGTGGTTTCCGCGAGGAGACGCATAAGCTCGGCATCCGTCGGGCGGTTCCCGAACGTGCCGAGCGCCTGATACAGGTATGCGCGGGCCGGGTCGAGCCGAAGCAGACGCTCCCCGATCGCCGGATGCTGGCCCAGCGGGAGCACCGCGCGCCGAAGCGTCGCCGCCTCGCCCGCATTCGGGGCGGCGGGCGGGAGAGCCGGCGCGCCACTCTGCACCGGGATGCCGCCGGTCGTGCACGCCAGCACAAGGGAGCGTACGCGGTCAGGCACGGCGAGCGCCGCGCCCAGCGACGCCCATCCGCCCATCGACTGGCCGATCAGGGTGGTTTCAGCCACCCCAAGGTGGTCCATGAGCGCGACCAGGTCGGACACGGCGTTCACCGGCCCATGGCTGCCCGTCACGTTCGTCGACCGGCCGAACCCGCGCTGGTCCCACGTGATCACGCGGTGGTCGCGCGCGAAGAACGGCACCTGCTGGTACCAAACGGCCGCGTTGCCGCCGAGGCCATGACTCAGGATGAGATCCGGGCCTTCGCCCGCGGTTTCGAACCACAACCGCTCGCCATCGCCCACGTCGAGGAAGCCCTCGGTTCTCGGAATGCTCATGCGCTGCGGACCCTTCACCGTGACCATCCGGGACCCGCGGCGGCGCTTGCCCCGTTCGCCCGAGTGGTTCCACCTCAGCCTATCGAGAGCAACCGGAGTCTCAGAGCGACAAGTGAAGCCGAAGCGCGGCATCCACTTTGCGCACGAGCGGCATCGGCAGCGTGGCAATGTGGCGGACCAGTCGTGCCGTACTGATCGAACGGACCTGTTCCGCCTGAGCCTTCGATGGTACTGGCAATCCGGACTCCTCCGGAGTGAGCAACACCTGAAACGGGTATACCGATCTCACATTCGACGTCACGGGGACCACTGTCACGACTCCCGAGCCTCGCCGGTTGGCCGAATCATTCGCCGCGTTGCTGCTCACGATCACCACCGGGCGGACTTTGCCCTGTTCGGAGCCAAAAACCGGGTCGAGTGAAGCCAAATAGATCTGGCCGCGAGCGATCACGACGAGCGTGCCACGCCGTCACCTGCGACGCTCTCCCAGAGCGCATCCTCACCCGACTGCTCCCATTCTTCCCATGCCGTGGCATACGAATCAGTCATCGACGCTTCGCGCAGAACCGTCACTGCCGCAGACAAGGCTGCCGACCGCGACGGGTAAACGCCGGAACGGGTCTGCTCGTCCAAAAACTCGACCACCTCGGGCGGCAGGCTCACACTCACCTTCATACTGACAATGCTACCGCATTCCTACCATAGTAGGAATCCATGGTCCCGGCGGCCACTGATTTCCGATTGCGTAGGATTGGTTCCCCGGACGAGAGAGGATGCAGTGAAGACAACCGACGTGGTGCGCTCTGCCGAATCCCCGATGGCCGTAACAGGCTTCGACCGGCTGCTGACGACGCAACGGCCCGTCGTGCTCGCGCACATCCGGGGGATCCGCAAGCGGCACCCGGATGCCAGGCCCGCCCGCGTCATCCAGATTCTGGAGCGACGCTACCTTGCCGCGGTCACGACCGGTGGCGCCGGTGTCGGTGCGGCGGCGGTCATTCCGGGCGTGGGCACGGGAGTGAGTCTCGTGCTCACCGGCGTCGAGACCGCCGGGTTCCTGGAGACAAGTGCCCTGTTCGCCCAATCCGTGACCGAAATCCACGGAATCGCCGTCACCGACCCTGACCGCGCCCGCACCATCGTCATGGCCATGATGCTGGGGACGTCCGGCGCCGACCTCGTGCGCAACCTCGCCGCGCAAGCGACAGGCAAGGGCATCCCGCAGACGAAGTTCTGGGGCGACGTGATCGGCAGGAACGTGCCGCAGGCGTTCGTGGGGCAGATCGCCGACACGATGCAGAAGGCGTTCCTGCGGCGATTCACGCGCAACACGGCGACCGGCGCCGTCGGCCGGCTCCTGCCTTTCGGCATCGGCGCGGTCGTCGGGGGCACTGCGAACAACATGCTCGGACGCAAAGTGGTCACGAGCTCGCGGGCGGCGTTCGGGCCGATCCCTGACGACTTCCCGCCGAACCTCGAGCCGCGCGCGAAGACCCCCAAATCTGCAAAGGGCGGCACCCAGAAGCTGTCCCAATTCGCTCACCCGTTGAAGCAGCTGACGCGACTCGACCCGCGAAAAAGACAGGGCGGCCGGGACGAGGCCTGACGCGGGGATACGACATCGCCGGCAGGAATCGCAACACGAACCACATACTCAGTTGGCTCACATTTTTTGTTCAGTTTCACGGTGGAGGATGTAGCCATTCCTCATATTGACGCCGACGAACGGATCGCCCGTTACGGTTCCCGCGCGGGGAACCCCAACGTCAAGAAATCTGTTCTGGAGGCGGAATATGGACCCCACGCTCGTCATACTTCCGACGTACAACGAACGCGAGAACATTGAAAATCTCGCGAATCGGGTCCTCGCCGCCATCCCCGAAGTGCACATTCTCATCGTTGACGACAACTCCCCCGACGGGACCGGCCGGATTGCCGATGGCCTGGCCGAATCCAATTCCCACATCCACGTACTGCACAGACTGGACAAGAGCGGATTGGGCGCCGCGTATCGCGCCGGATTCGCGTGGGGGCTCGACGCCGGATTCACGGTCCTGGTCGAATTGGACGCCGACGGATCCCATCAGCCTGAGCAACTTCACCGATTGCTCGATCGCGTTTCGACGGCCGACCTTGTTCTGGGTTCTCGATGGGTTCGCGGTGGGGAGGTCAAGGATTGGGCACCGAACCGAATCCTGCTCTCGCGGGCCGGAAGCCTGTACGCACGGGTCGCATTGGGGCTCCCTTTCCGGGACATCACCGGCGGTTATCGCGCCTTCACGGCACACGCCCTCGAGGTCATTGACTTCGCGTCCGTAAGCAGCCAGGGTTACTGCTTCCAAATCGACATGTTGTGGCGGGCGCATCGGGCGGGCCTGGCGGTCGCAGAGGTTCCGATAACCTTCGTTGAACGCGAATTCGGCACGTCAAAGATGAGTTCGGCGATCGTCCTGGAAGCGATCCTCAGGGTGACCTATTGGGGCCTCACGGCTCTGCCCGCACGGTTGCGCGGGCGGCGTTTCACGCCCACAACGGCGGTGGTCGATGGCGAACATGTTCAGGTTGGCTAACCTTCGCGGCCCGCTGCTGGCCGAGCTGACCAAATTCGGGCTCATCGGTGGCGTCGGATTTCTCCTGGACGTCTCCGTCTTCAATATCCTGCGTGTCACGTTGCTGGCGCCGGAATCAGTTCACGGCGGTCCCTTGATCGCGAAGGCGATTTCCACGACCCTGGCCATCGCCGCAAACTGGGTTGGCAACAGACTGTGGACATTTCGGAAGCGGCGCAGCGCGAACGTCGTTCGCGAGGGCTTCGAGTTCGCGATGGCCAGTCTGGCCGGACTGGTGGTTCCCGTGGCGTGCCTGTGGATGTCGCACTACGTGCTCGGCCACACCTCGCTGCTCGCCGACAACGTTTCGTCAAATGTGATCGGGCTGGCTCTGGGAAGTATCGTTCGATTCGGGCTCTATCGGTGGTGGGTCTTCGGTACTCCGCGCCAGCCAGAACTGAGTCTGGCCACGGAGTAACCGCCGTCGCTACTTCCGGACGAGTGTGTAAATGACGCTGGAATGTTCGGCCCGTTCGGACACCACCTGGAACCCGGCTGCCTGAAGCGAAGCCATACCGTACGTGTCCGTTCGCCCTCCCGACACGTACTCGATCAGCCAGACAACGGTGATGCCGTCGAATCGCCCCCGAGACAGCGCCTCGTCCACCGTGTATGCGCGGTCGTACCAGGTATCACTTCGGTAGTACGGCGTCTTCAGTGCGACGTCCTTCAGCCCTTCGAAACCGGCCGGGTAGGTGCGCATGGCCAGTCGAGGTCGGCGAGACGGCGATGCCGTTTCATCGAACACGACGGCGTCCCCGGCATGCGCGCTGCCCGCCATGGTGGCGGATATTGCAGCCCAGTCGCTGTCGTTCTTCGAATACGGGCCCCTCTGGCCGAGGTACCCGGGGACGGCCATCGCCACTACGACAGAAACGGCCAGCGCCAGGGGAACCAGTCGCCCGGCGGTGATCCGGTGCACCACCGCGGCGAGCAGAATTGCCGCCGCCGGCGCGCAGTACGAGAGATACCTGGCCGTGAAAATGGGATAGATCACACTGACCGCCATCAGTGCCCCGGCGGGAATCAGGAGCCACGCTGCCCCCACCACTTCCAGCCGTGGCCCAACCAACGCGGTATCGGGCCCGACGGCGTCCCCGCGCGTCGCCCAGGGTTTCCGCCTGATGATGTGCACGAGGAGAAGAACAAGCCCGGCCAGCAGGATTGCCCACGCGAGAATGGCGAACGCCACGTCGCCGAACCACAGGCTCACGGTCAGCGTCTCGAAACCGAATTGCGGCTTGACCGCCAAATATGAAATCTGGCGTCGCTCGCCAATCGCCACGAGTATGAGCGGAACGGTGGCCACAAGACCGGCCGTCACACTCACGATCCAGTGCCGGAAAAACTTCGGGTCCGCCGCGAGCGCCCTGCGCGAACTGAGGAGGATAGCCAAATGCACGAGGGCAAAAAGCGCGACGTACAGGAAGAAGTAGGTGCCCACGGCGATAAGCACCGCATACGCGATCCACAACCCGCGCCGATGTTCCCTCTGTTGCATGAGCATGATCAGGACGAGCGTGGACCATGCGGCTATCGCAGCACTGAGGGCAAAGGACCGGGCCTCTTCACCCATATACGTTGTGCGGGGCAGTACGGCGAAAATGATCGCTGCGGCGACTGCGGTGCGCTGTGTTGTCAAACGACGGCACAGCAAGTAGACCGCGGCCACCGCGAATCCCACAGCAACCGCGCTCGGAAACCGCAGAGAGAACGGGCTTGCTCCGAAGAGCATGACCCAGAAGTGCATGGCGAAGTAGAAAGTGCCATGGACCGCATCCACATTGGCGAGCATGCTGAACAGCGTCCCAAGCGGTCTTTGCGCGGAGAGCGCGGTGGCCGCCTCGTCGCCCCAGAGCGACGGAATCCAGGATCCGAGCAGCGAAACGATCGTGGCGCCCGCACCAAGAAGAATCGCCGTCCAGTGGTGGCGGTGAATGCGGGACTGGGTCATGGACGTGGGCACTGTGTCATTCTCCGCTTCGCTGAAGGAGGGAACACGGAACCGCGACGTGCCATCCGATGGTCTCTGCGACGTCGACGGTTGACGACCCGGGAAGCGATGCACACACGTCGCGCAACGCGAGGATCTGCGGCTGCCAGGCCGGACCGCCGGACCGCCTGGTGTCCTGCGGGACGAACTGAACAACCAACAAAACGACAAGGGCAACGGCCGCGCCGTACGCCGCAAGCCGCGGGATCGTCGATCGCGATGGCCTGAGTTTGATCCGGCCTACGACAATGGCAATGGCAAGAACGGCGAGCGCGCACAGCAGCATCGACGGTACGACGCCGTAGCGAGCGAGCCAGACGTCAGCCATTTCGTCGGGTGAGAATTGCGCATAGTCGTAAAACGTCTGCGGGTTTTCGATCACGGAAAGGCAGTACACGACGATTGCCCCGACGAAGAGCCCCGCGGCAGCGATGCGCTGCGTGTTCGAGCCGAACTTCAGGGAGACAACCAAGGCCATGACAAACGGCAGGAACAACACCAGGCAGAGCACGATTCCGCCCCACACCACCGCGGGACCGATGGACTTTTGCGGAATCCAGATCGGCAGCACGCTGTTGATGAAGAATCCAAGTCCAATGGACGCGGCCCCGAGCGGTGCGTTTCCCGACCCGCCTCGCGGCCACAGCAGCGTCACCAGAATCTGCAATGCCGCGCCAAGCACAATTCCCGCTCGCGGGATCCATCGCGCTGTGTCGCGCAGCCGCCACAACATCAGGGGAAGCAGGAGCACTGCCTGGATCTCCGTCAGGCTTCCGAGAAGTGCGAATACGCCAAGCCAGAGGCCTCCACGCTTCGTCCTGGGGCGGTAGATCACGATCCAGAACAGAGTCCACAGCACAAGCGAGTGCAGGTTGGCTTCGTTGCCCAGAACCTCGCGCGGCGCGAGCGGCGCCATGACCGTCAGCATTGCCGTGATCACGCGCGCCGGCATCCACGGAAGCACATCCGCAGAACACACGAAGACGATGGACGCCATGATTCCCGCGAGGATGCACGCCCCCGCCGACATGGCGATGGCGTAATACTGGACCGGAACCAGCTCCACGGTCAGAGACGCAACGATCCGCGGGAAGGTGTGCAGATAGCCCGCATACGGGGCGACCAGGGAGTTGATGGGGCCGAGATCCAGAGCCGCCTGCAGGAAGTCGCGGCCGTCCTCTGCCCACAGCGTGTCGCGGGCAATCGCCGGAAGCCGCAGCCACGCCGCGGCGGCGGCCGCAACTCCGATGGAAATGACCCACCAAACCTGATGATGGTGGGCCCGCGGGACCGATGGTGCATCGGGCCGCGCGGCGACCACGAATTCCCTTTGCGCCATCCTGCAACCGTATTCGACAAAATCGACGGTAACTTGATGTTTGCTGTGACTCGGCTGTGGGTGGGCTGCTGATTCAACAGGTAGCTGGCCATTCGGGGCGTGGCCTGGACTGCGAGACCTAGAATGGGTCGCATTGGCCTCCCAATCGATGCTCCCCGATCTCTCTACCGTGGATGAGTGAGAATGTCTTCCCGCAAGATCAAAGTCCTTCGCGCAAGGATACGGCTCGCGCTGCGAGCTGAAATCCACGCGCTGTGGCGCAGGTCACCGATTGCAAAAGACACCGTCTTCTATGAGTCGTTCTCGGGTAACGGCATGCTCGGCAACCCGGAAGCAATTTTTCGCGGACTTCTTGCTGCCGAGGACATGGCTCATCTTTCCCACGTCTGGGCGCTCAAGGACCTCAGAGCGTATGGTTCGACCATTCGCGAGTTCGCCGACAACCCGCGAATCCGGTTCGTGCGCTCCGGATCGCCCGCCTACTTCCGTGCGCTCGCCACCAGCGAATACCTCGTGAACAATGCGACGTTCCCGACGGATTTTGGCAAGCGCGTTGGGCAAACCTACCTCAATACCTGGCATGGCACCCCGCTCAAGCGAATGGGCTACGACATCCCCAACGGCGCCATCGAAGCCGCAAATACGATGCGCAACCTGGTTTCCGCCGACTACCTGCTTTCCGCCAGCCCGTACATGACTTCGCAAATGTACCGTCAGGCCTACAAGCTGGAAGGCTTCTTCCGCGGGACGATCATCGAAGAGGGATACCCGCGCATTGATCGCCAGGAGGCCTCCGCCGAGGAGAAACGGGCCGTGCGAGACCGGCTGGAAGAGTCCGGGATCCCGCTCGGCGACCGGGAAATCATCCTCTACGCACCCACGTGGAAAGGAACGACGTTCCGAAAGCCAGTGGATGACGTCACCGAAATGGTGGAACGCGCCGAACAGCTTCAGGCGTCTCTGGATGACACCAGGTACATCGTGCTCCTGAAGATTCATCAGGCCGCGCACACGGCGGCACAGGGCCGGTCGGAACTGAACCAAATTCTTGTGCCCAACGAAATTCCGACAAATCTCATTCTCAGCGTCAGTTCCACCCTGATCACCGACTATTCGAGCATTTACTTTGACTTCCTGACCACAGGCCGGCCAATCCTGTTTTACAGCCCTGACCTCGCCGAATATGACGAAACCCGCGGGTATTATCTTGCGCCCGACGAATGGCCGGGCCCCGTCTGCCGCACGATGGCGGAACTGGTGGCGACGCTCAGCCATTACCTCGGGGGCGGGGCGGCGCGGCCCGATGTCTCCACAAGGTACGAGGACGCGGTACGTCGGTTTTGCCCCTATGAGGATGGTCACGCCACCGACCGAATAATCGACATCGTGTTCCGAGGCGCAACGCACGGTTACCGCACTCTCAGAGAAGACGCGGGCAACCGGGAATCGATACTGCTCTATCTGGGCGGAATGGCCAGGAACGGGATTACCACCTCAGCCCTGAACCTCCTAAATACGATCGATCACACCCGGTTCGACGTGTCGGTGACCTTCGCGCAGGGCAATTACTGGTCGGTGCCGGCAACGCAGAAGGAGATCAACCCGCACGTTCGGCAATTCCCCCGGATTGGCGGAATGAACGGTTCAAAACTCGCTCAATTGAGGCGTCACCTCGAATTTCGGATCGGCCAAATGGGGCTGCGCGACGCCGACCCCCAGCGCACCAGATTGTGGGATGACGAATGGGTTCGATGCTTCGGCGACAGCACGTTCGACTACGTCGTCGACTTCAGCGGGTACGGCCCGTTCTGGAGCGTCCTTCTGCTGCATTCGCCGCCGGCAATTCGGTCCATTTGGCTGCACAACGACCTTGCTCAGGACGCACACCGCACCATTAACGGGCGAAAGCCAATGCTGAGGGGCCTGTCGACGGTGTTCCGGGTTTACCGACGATTCGACCGTTTGGTTTCGGTGTCACCATCTCTGGCGAGAATTAACCGGGAATCGCTGGCCAGATATGCGGACCCAGACCGCTTCGGCTGGGCACGCAACACCATCGATGCCAAGAGCATCATCGCGTCCTCGCATTCGGGACTGCGTCAGCCAACCCGCGACAACGCCACCAACACGACCGTGGCGTGGATCGACGCCCTGTCGGCCGACGACGGCGTCACGACTTTCGTGAACGTCGGCAGGTTGTCGCCGGAAAAGAACCAGGCTCGACTGATTCGCGCGTTTGCCGCCGTCCACTCGGAGTACCCGAAGACGAGACTCGTGATTGTCGGATCCGGTCCGCTCCGCGCCAGTCTCGAGCGTCAGGTCGCCGAGGCGGGATTGGCAGCGGATGTCTTCTTCACTGGGCATCAACCACGGCCATCAGCGATCATGAGGGCCAGCGATTGCTTCGTTCTCTCCAGCGACTATGAGGGCCAGCCGATGGTGATCCTTGAGTCCCTTGTCCTGGGGCTGCCCGTGGTGTCGGTGGCGTTCGGAAGTCGTCGTCACGACGGATCCGAGTTCGGGGAATATGTGGTCGAACAGAGCGATCAGGGGCTCGCCGAGGGAATGATCGCGTTCCTCCAGGGAAAGGTTCCCACCGTCGCGTTCGATGCCGAACAATACAATCGCGACGCGATCAACGAGTTCTACCGTGCAATTGGCGCGTCGGAGAGCTGTTTCGCCGATCATTCGGTGAACTATTCGGTGGATGCGGTGGCCTAACGTCCGCCGGTTCGCGGATCGCGCGCTGCTAGGCTCGGCCCGACGGACCTCAACGACGGAAGGGTGCGGCGGCGCAGGTGCCCAATTTCACGTTCGCCAGAGCCAATGCGGGCAAGCTCGCCTCAGCGCCGCTGTATGCGTTCGGTTGGATCGCGAGCCTTGTCGTTCGGCGCAGGCCCAACCTGTGGGTGTTCGCCTGCGGATCCGGGGTTGGCGAAGGTGCGCTCGAACTCTACAACCACGCTCGCGAGTCGAACCGGTCCCTTCGGCTCGTGTGGCTTGCCCGCGACCGGAACGAGCTTGCCGAAGCGCGTCGCGTCGGGTTGACGGTCGCGCTGAGGTCAGGCTGGCGGGGGTTTCGCCTCACTCTGCGGGCAGGCGTGATCGTCGTGACCCACGGCCTCGGCGATGCAAACCGGTTCGGGACGCGCGGTGCGTACATCGTGCAGCTGTGGCACGGCATCCCGCTCAAGAAAATCCAACTCGACTCCCCCACAACCTTCCGCAGCGTCGCTCCACGGCTGCTGCGCGCCCTCTACCGCCGCAGCGCGTCCGCGATCGACTTCGTGCCGGCGGCATCGCCTACTTCCGCCGCGCGCCTGCGCAGCGCGTTCGGACTTCCGGAATCGCGCGTGGCGGTAACGGGCGACCCTCGCGACGACGTGGTGCTGCGCGACGCCCGGCCCGCGCGCGAACTGCTGGCGAAGGCGATCGGAGATTATGGCACCGAACGGATCATCCTGTTCGCTCCCACCTGGCGCGACGGCGACCCCGATCCCGTCATTCCGACACGAGCCGAGTGGGAAGAGCTTGCTGCCTTTCTGGAATCCACGGCAAGCGTGCTCGTCATCCGGCCGCACCCGCACAGTGCCAGCAACTACCACTCGGGGCTCGGAATTTCGTCCCGCATCAGGATGCTCCCCGCGGCGGTGCAAGGCGATATCAACCCCGTACTGCCCGCCACCGATGTCCTTGTCACGGACTTCTCCTCCATCGCCTTCGACTTCGCTCTGCTCGGCCGGCCCATCGCGTTCCTCGCGCCGGATGTTGACCGGTATTCGGCGACCCGTGGCCTGTATGAGCCGTACCGCGACTTCAGCGGCGGCAGCGAAGTGTCCACCTGGTCTGACGTGATCGCGCTGCTCGCCAACTCAGCAGCCCTGGCGCGGCTGGCCCGGCACGCTGAGGCGCTCGCCAGCAAACATCAGACGTTTCGCGACGGGCGCAACACTGAACGAGTGTATGAAGAAGTTCTCACCAGACTGGGGAAGCGGGAATAGCTATGGGGCGGGCGAACTCACGCGTTGCCTCGAATGATCTTGACCGCCTGGGCCGCGGTGAGCGTCGGCAGGTAGGCGCGGGTGAGGGCAACACCGATGGCGACGAGCGCGGCCTGGTCCGGGTACGCCATCAACAGGGGCTCAAACTCGGGCTGGAATTTTCGCTTGAAATTCAGCAGGGACCGGAATCCATACACCGGCTCAAGTGACGAGCTGAGGTAGCCCAACAACCTGTCCATTCCGGTTTCCTCGCCCGTTGGCGTGCTGGCAGTGTGCGCGAGGGGCGCAGCAGACAGGCTCAGGAATTCCACCCCATCGTCCCGCATTGTTTCTGCTGCGCGCGCAATCAGGAATTCCATGATTCCGGGCGCGCTTTCCTTGCGCCGCCGCATGAAGTCCAGCGTCCACCCAATCACCTTGTTGTCGCGGTAGGACGGCAACCAGCTCGTCACTCCCTGGACCTGCCCCTCGCCATCGATGGCGAGCATGAGCATGACGGCCGGGTCTCGAAGCTCCTCGACGCCGCCCAGGGTGAATCCCATTTCCGGGAGATCCTTGCCGGCAATCCAGTCTTCCGAAATATCCGAGAGCTGGGTCGCCGTGGTGAGCGGCAGCGAGGAGTAGCTTGTCCACTGCGCGACGATTCCGGTCCGTTCTGCGCGGTTCACGGAGGAACGGATGTCCTGCCACTTCTTGCCGACCGTCTCCCAGGACGCAGGTCTGATTATTGCTTCCTCCGCTACGACCAGGGTCTCCCATCCCATGTCGTCGAACGTCGTCTGGAAGGAACCGTTGATGCTGTAGAAGACCGGAGTCCAGTCGTGGTCGTCGCAGAACCGCGCAAATCGTGCAATGGAACCGTCTTTGGGTTTCAGCGAACCGAAGGGTTCACCGATCGCCAGCGCGACACGGCCAACCACGCGATAGGCAACCGCCAGATCTTCCTCAGAGTCGAACCAGTACGAGTTGCCCGGCCAGGTAGCCATGTACGAGCGGGCATCACCGCCGCCAGCGCGCAACAGGGACTTTACCCTCGAAAGGTCGTCGGCCGATTCATTCTGACGCCGGCTGCGAAGGGGCCGGATCGCGGCGAGAGTCACGATCACCCAAAACGCGGGCCCGACCCCGTAGTACAGGATTCCGCCAATCACCGTGCTGGGAAGAAATTCGATCACCTCCCGGTGCAGGAACGACACCGGGATGAATCGCTCCACCACATCGGCGAGCAAGTCGCCGAAGCTCACGGATCTCGTGAAGGCCGTGTCCTTCACCAGAACCCCGCCCATGACGTACAGCGCTGCGAGCCCCACACCGGATGCCGCGACGGTGATGGCGTACCATGCGACACTTCGGCGGGTGCTGAGCACCGGGAAGTATCTGCGAAGGAGGATCAATGCCACGGCCGTGCCCAGCGGGATAACAACGGCGAGCGCAAGTGCAACCGTGGTTTCCCAATACGCATCGGAACGACTGCTCAGGACGTACGGTTGCCCGGAGACCGGAAGGAACCCGAAATAGAACGCGCTGAGAATCCCAAACGCGGCGTTCACACTCACCGCCATCCACAGGGCGAAGCGCTTCCCATGCAGGAGGCCGACTGCCGCTATGAGAAGGAACACCAGCGGAATGATGGTCACAATCACCGCACCGGGGTTCGCAATGCGCAACAGGCTCAGATCGTTGAGGCAATGGCTGGTCACGGCGAATGCCTGGCAGCGATCAAGTACGTGGCCGGCGTCCGGCACCAGATTGCGAATCAAGTGCGCCACGGGTGCGAGCGGACCGTAGCGAGACGCGGAAAACAGGGAAATTGCCGGGCCGACGGCAGTCAGGGCAACCGCGGATGCCAGGAGAACGCGAGTTTCGTGTTGCGAGCTCCGTGCCCACCGCAGGGTCTGCCGTTCGGACCTCAGGGCCATTCCGAGAAGAAGGCCCGCCAGTGCTGCCAGCATTCGATACAGGTCCGCCGGCTGACCCGAGTAGAGGAGGAACATGGCGAGCACCAGCAGGGTGAGCACGCGGATCCGCCGCCGCCACATCACGCTGGCGAATCCGCTTGCGGCCATCAGCGTTCCCGCAATGGGCGTCAAGGGATCGATCGCCCCGAGTTCAGTGACATGCTTCGCCCAGAATTCGCCCTGGCCAACCGCCAGCGCCTGAAGAGCGACCCCGGCGAGCGGTCCGAAAGCTGCCGCATAAAAGTAGGCGACCATCGTGCGCCAGGTACCCATCATGCGTTCCGAGAAACCGATCAGAACGGGGATGAGAACGAGGACAGAGATCAGCTCGGCGACATTGTTGGTGAAGAACACGCTGGTGACCGGGCTCCACCAGTGGCCCTGTTCCAGGAGTGGCTCGAACCCGGTCTCCATGTCGAAACGCATTCGGGCCCGCGTGCCGAAAAGGAGGGGGGTGGTCAGTGCCAGCAGAAGGATAACGACGGTAAGACTCGCGGTGAAGGGTCGAATTCGCACCCACCGGACGAAACCGGCGAAGAGTCGCGGCCGACTCGCGCGGCGCACCGAATCCGCGCCCGGCTTGCCGCTCACGAGCCCAACCCCAGTCGCGCCATGAGGTCCGGAAGAATGTGATTGACCACAAACCTCACCGTATTCCAGTCGTGACCGGAATCCGGTGACACGACCAGTTGCGTCGTCATTCCCGCCTTGTGCGCCGCTGCCTCCATGGTGTGGGCAAAGCCGTCATATCGGGCATCACGCCTGCCTGCCCCGAAGAACGCGACGCTGTCCGAATACGGTGCGTGCTGAGAAAGCACGGTCAGCGGCTTGATCGCGTCGTATGCCGCGTTCGATCCACCGAAGACCTTTGCCACGGTGTCGGATCCGATGGTCGGCTCCACTTCACCGAGTACGTCGACGATGGTACCGAACAGCTCGGGGTGCCCGGCACCGAACTGGATCGAACACGTTCCGCCCTCGGAGTAGCCGGCAACCGCCCAGTACCTCCCGCTGTCGCTGACGCGGAGGTGGCTGCGAATCCAGTTCGGAACGTCGACGGTGATATAGGTTTCAACATTGCCCATCGGCGAGTCAATGCACATCGGATTCTTTGACGGGTCACCGAGTTGATCGGGTGCCACGATGATCGGGGCAAGCCCGCCATGCTTCGCCGCGTACGCGTCCATTATTTCTGCCATGTGGCCGGAATTGAACAATGCGGCAGGCTCACCAGGCTGGCCGGGGAACATCATGAGGACGGGCAGAACGGGCGGGTCGGCAACGAGTGCGGCGGGCGGCAAATACACGAGCGCGTTGCGTGCCGCGAAATGGGAGGCTGTTGACGGGATGTGCACTGAATTCACTATCCCGTGCGCAGGCAGATTCGCTGGCGCTTTCCAGTTCTTCCCCAGCGCAGGATCCATGGTGCCTGCCGTGAACGATTGATGCTTGGGAGGGAGTGCGTTAAATGGGGTCACTCCCAGAACGTCATTGAGGTTGCGGTAGGCACCGAAATCAACATTGATCCCCACCCCCGCGCTCGCCAAAAATATCGGGATGGCGACAATGGCAACGACTGTGCGCCACCAACGGCTCTTCCACAGGTTTGCCAGCGCCAACGAGATTCCGGCGAATGCCAGCGCAACCCACATTCGCACGACCGGCGTCAACGCCACTCCAAACACGTTCCAGACATCGCTGACCAGCCAGGAGACCAGCAGTCCGGTCACTGCGCCTGCAACAGCGGGAAGCACGCTTCGAAGGAGCCAGGCGCGCACGTGTCGGCGGACGAGGAGATAGACAAACACGATGGCCGCAAGACCGTACATCACGGACTGAAAAACCACGGTGTCAATGTGCATTTCGAAAAGCCAATTGAACACGCTGGAGTTCCTTCCGAAGCCTACGATGGTGTATTCGAATCGGTCACAGCGAGAGATTGCTGCGCCTGCGCCAAAAACTCATTGTGGAGGATTCAGGAAATCGAACCTGACAGGGCACCCCGATAGGTGCATCCCCCGTATTCCGCGGTACCGGCGGCCGCGAGACCTTTCGAAAGGCCTGCGGTCACCGGCACCAAAGCATAGGGCAGAAACGCCAAGCCTACACTAAGCGGAGATTGTGCTACTTGGTGCCAGTCTCGGGGGCTTCGGTTGCCTCGTTTGCGTCAGCGGGCTCATTCGCTTCCGCAGCGGCGTCGGCCGCCTCCTGGGCTGCAGTCTCCTGCGGCTCATTCGCCTCCGCGGGCTCAGCGGCTTCCTGGGCTGCAGTCTCCTGCGGCTCATTCGCCTCCGCGGGCTCGGCGGCTTCCTGAGCTGCAGTCTCCTGCGGCGTGGAGGTCGACGGTGCCGGAGTTGTAGCGGTGGTTGCCGGAGTCCCGGCGACGCTGGAGGTGCTCGGGGGCGTGGTGGGCGGAACCGAGGCGGCGAACGCCGTTCCCGCACCCGCACCCGCCAACAGCACAGCGAGGCCGGCCGTGAGAATGATCTTCTGCTTGTTCATTTCGTGCTCCTTTGGTTTCGTTCGTATTCCCGAACACAGTGAACGATTCCGCAAACGGATAAGAGGCGGATAAGCCAGCCTGTGAGTAGGCTGCGAAGTCCGCAGTGCCGTTCACCGGCAAACACTTATGCTGCACTTATCTTTGGTGGCCACCATTGCGACACTGGCCGGTACCGGTATTCCGGCGAGAGAGAAGGGGCAGTACGTGAAGGTGCTTCTCGTTGAAGACGAAACCGTCATTGCGGACGCCGTGGTGCGCGGCCTCGCCGCCGAAGGGTTCGTGACTGAGGTGGCCGGCAATGGCATTGATGGCCTCTGGATGGCACAGGAGTTTTCGTACGACGTCATCATTCTCGACATCATGCTCCCCGGCATGAACGGTTACGAGATCTGCCGACAACTGCGCAAGGACGGGTCGCTGGTCCCGGTGCTCATGCTCACGGCGAAGGACGGCGAACACGACGAAGCCGACGCATTGGACCTCGGTGCGGACGACTACCTCTCGAAGCCGTTCTCCTTTGTTGTGCTGCTCGCCAGGCTGAGGGCGCTCCTGCGGCGAGCGCCGGACCGCCGTGATCCGATGCTGGTGTGCGGGACGTTGAGCCTGGATCCGGCCGCACGGCGGGTTTGGCGCGGCGACGCGGAGGTAGAACTCACCTCCCGCGAGTTCTCTCTCGCCGAGTTCCTCATCCGACGAAAGGGCCGCGTGGTCAGCAGGGCGACGATTGCGGAGCACGTCTGGGACACCGAGCTTGACATCGACTCGAACGTGGTCGAGGTGTACATCGGATATCTTCGGCGCAAACTGGACAAACCGTTCGGCCGGGCCGACATCGAGACTGTCCGCGGAACCGGTTACCGACTTCGCGAAGACGACGACAGCGAGGCGGGTTCATAAATGTCTGAGGGTCACGACACGACCGAGCGTGTTGAGCGTCAACGCAAGGTGCGCTTGCTTGAGCGCCACTGGGGCATTCGCGCCCGGGTGACCGCGCTGGCCACACTCATAGTGGCGGCCACGCTGGTGCTGAGCGGCGTGGCGCTGGCAACCCTCGTGCACAACTCCCTGATCGATGACCTTGACACGACCCTGTTGTCCCGCGCCCAGGGTGTCGCAGCGCTGGTGTCTGCCGGTGGCGTATCGGGGACGATTCCGTCCACCGCAAACCAGAACTCGCTCGTGCAGGTGATCGACTCGAAAGGTTCGGTGATCGCGGCGACCGCCAATATGCGCGACGGCGAAACCACATTCGACGACCCCGTGCTTGCACATCCGCCCACTGAACGCCAGACCATGTTTTCGACGTTGACGGATGCGCCGCTGGACGAGGGCACGGGAGAATTCCGGATTCTGGCCAACCCGGTGACGTTGCCGACGGGCCCGGGCTGGATCTACGTGGCCAGCCCGCTCGCACAGGCGGACGCTGCGATTGCCAGCCTCAGCACGCTCTTTGCGATTGGCCTGCCGCTTGTGCTCCTCGTCGTTGCCTTCGCGGTGTGGCTTGCCGTGACCAACGCGCTGAAGCCCGTGCAGCAGATCCGGGTTCGCGCGTCCACGATCAGCGCCGAGGATCTCACCCAACGGGTGCCGGTGCCGCGGCGCCGTGACGAGATTGCGCACCTCGCGGAAACGATGAATGAGATGCTCGACCGGCTGGAGAGCGCCGCAATCCGACAAAACCAGTTCATTGGGGATGCGTCGCACGAGTTGCGCAGTCCGCTCGCTGCTCTGCGTGCACAGGTGGAAGTGGCACTGGCCAATCCGGATCCCGTCGAAGCCAACCGTACTTTGGAAGTCGTGCATGATCAGGTGTTGCGGATGTCCGTTCTGACCAATGATCTGCTTTTCCTCGCACGAAACCTCGAAGCTGCGCCAGGTGCCTTTTCCACCACCGTCGACCTCGATGAGCTGGTTCTCGCGGAGGTTGGACGGCTTCGCGACCTCGACGGCCCAACGATCAGTCTCGGCGGACTGGATGCGGCGCGCGTTCACGGATCCCAACGAGACCTGGAGCGGGTGTTGCGCAACCTCACCGACAACGCACGCAATCACGCGCACTCGCTGATTCGCATTTCGCTCAGCAACGAGAACGGCGTCGCGGAGCTCACCGTCGAGAATGACGGGGTCGGTATCGCTGTGGTCGACCGCGAGCGGCTGTTTGAACGCTTTACCCGCCAGGACGACTCGAGGGTGCGCAGCCTCACGGGCGGCGGCTTCGGCCTTGGGCTTGCCATCGCGCGCCAGGTCGTTGTCGCGCACGGCGGAACCCTCGCGATTCACGATCGTGCCGACGGGCAAAGCGGAGTCGCGTTCCGCATTCGAATTCCCACGGCGGCCGCTGAGTGAGCACTGTGGGGGCGCTCGTGTCGAATGGTCCGTATCCTGAAGAGTGGGCCGACACGATTCCAGGCGACTGAACCTGCCCTTCGTCGGCGTGATCGACTACCGGTCCATGTTCGTCCGAAGACGGGAGAGTCTGCAGCGGTGAAAACGATTCGAGTTGTCTGGCCGGCGATTGCGCTCGCCGGACTCACCGCAGCGCTCCTCACGGGTTGCGGGGGTGGGGACGCCCTGATTACCCAGTCGACCGCATCCGGGCACGTGCTGATGTCCGACGCTCGGCACGTGGAGGCCGTCCCGGGGCAGACCGTCGATGGGACGCTTGCCCTTGTCGGCCCGTGTTTCGGACTCGCAACGAGCGCCGGGACTTTCGCCGCGGTGTTCCCGAATGGGTCGAAACTAATTGAGAACACGGACCAGGTGGAGATCCCGGGATGGGGAACGCTCGGACTCGGCAACCACTACCAGGGCGGCGGCGGAGCTGTCGCAACCGCGACCCTCAGCTATCACAACTCGATTCCGGCCGGGTGCGGAGCCGACCACATCATCGTCCTGGACCCGATCAGATAACCGTGTCGGATCACCGGCAACTATCGTTGGTGCATGGCGACCCGCAAAGAGACCACGGACTTCGTGCTGGATCAACTGGAGCCGCTCCCCGTGCGGGTGAGGCCCATGTTCGGGGAGTATGCGCTCTACTGCGATGACAAGACTGTGGCGTTCATTTGCGACGACACGGTGTTTATGAAACCCACACCCGTTGCCGAGGAGGCGCTTGGGCCGGAAACCATGGCCCCGGCCTACCCCGGTTCGAAGCTTTACTATGCGGTGCCGGGGGACCGACTGGAAAACCGCGAATGGTTTCAGGATCTCGTGCAGCGCACCGCCGATATCCTGCCGGCGCCCACGCCGAAGAAGCCCAAGGCACCAAAAGCACGTTAGGGCGCGGAACGGGACGTATCGACGGTATTTCCGGCGCCCCGAATGAGGCCGAGCAGAAACCCGGTACCCCAGCTGATGTGCATGGTGGGCAGGACGATGAGGAACAACCACCGGTCGCGCCACGGTTTCACCGAGTCCTGGGTGAGCGCGACCCAGATGACGAGAATGAGGTAGAGGATCGGTGCGAGGTATACCACGTTCGCGGCGAGCCCCAGGCGGCCGTGCAGCACGCCGGTGAGCTGCAGAACACCGATCACGACGCTCGCGACGAGCGACAGGACGAGCAGCGGCGGCGCATAAAATCGCCACGGGTTCCGGCCCTTGATCCGCCGGACCAGTTCGGCGCGCCACACCCCGGTGGCGAAGAACTGGCGAACGAGTTTCGGCCAATTTTCCCGAGGCCAGTACGTAACCTTGAGTTCGGGGTCGAACCAGACGACTCCGCCCCGCCACCGGATGCGCAAGTTGAGTTCCCAGTCCTCGCCGCGCCGGATCGTTTCGTCGAAGAGGCCGGCCTCCTCGAGCGCTTCACGTCGGAACACGCCAAGGTATGCGGATTCGGCGGGGCCTTCCTCCGCACCGCCGTGATAGCGGGCTCCGCCCAGTCCGAACGGGCTGTTGTAGGCGCGGGCGACGGAGGACTGAAACGGGGTGACCCCGCGCGCGAACATGACTCCGCCGACGTTCGCTGCCCCTGTGCGCTGAAGGGTGGCGACGGCCGCCGCGGTGTATCCGGGTTCCAATTCCGTGTGCGCGTCAACCCGAACCACGATCGGGTGGACGCTGGCGCGGATGGCCAGATTGAGGCCCACCGGAATGTCGGCGCCCGGATTGTTGACCGTGCGAATCCGAGGGTCTTCCTTCGCCAGCCGGTCGATGAGCTCTGTGGTGCCGTCTGTGGAGGGGGCGAGCGCCAGGACGAGTTCTTTTTCGCCAGGGTAGTCCTGACCCAGCACGGTGGCGATGGCCTTTTCGATGTAGCCGATTTCGTTGAGCACGGGGATAACGAAAGAGACCCCCGGAACGGAGGTCTCTTCGTTGTCCATACGGTCAACTATGGCATTACTTGAGTTCTCCCAGCGTAACCGTCACGGTTGTGGACTTTCCGTCACGAACATAGGTGACGGTGGCCTTGGACCCGGCCTCGGCTGCACGAACCTGTGCGGTCAGGTCCGTGCTGCCCGTGATCGGCAACCCGTTGAACCCGGTAATGATGTCGCCCTTCTGAATACCGGCCGTCTGCGCGGCGCCGCCATTGGTCACGGTCTGCACGCTGGCGCCGACAATCGTCTTGGTCGTGATGGCGCTGTCGCCGAGCACGTCCATGACCGTCGCGCCGAGCAGGCCGTGGGTGGCCGTGCCGCCGTTGATGATATCGAAGGCGATGCGCTTGGCCAGGTTGGAGGGGATCGCAAATCCGACGCCGATGTTGCCAGACTGGCCCTGCGACGTTGATCCGGTACCCGCGATGGCGACATTGATGCCGATCACTTTTCCGTTGAGGTCGAGGAGCGCCCCACCCGAGTTGCCCGGGTTGATGGCCGCGTCGGTCTGAATGACCGGCAGGAAGATGTTGGCCTGCTGAGCGGCAGTTGGAGCCTGCTGCGACTGCCCGTTGCCGCCCGGGGCCGGGAACTCCCAGAAGTTGAACGGGCCGGAACCATTGTTGCCGTTCGGCGTCTGCCCCGTACCATCACTCGGCGCAGCGGAGGAGCTCACCGTGATGCTGCGGTTTAGTGCGCTGATGATGCCGTTCGTGACCGTGTTGGACAGGCCGAGCGGGGCACCGATGGCGATCGCGTCGTCCCCGACGTTCAGTTTGCTCGAGTCGGCGAATTGCAGGGGCTGGAAGGTGCCTTCGATCTTGATGACGGCCAGGTCGGTAATCGGGTCTGTGCCGATGAGTTTGGCCGTATAGATGTGGCCGTCATAGGTCTGCACCGAAATGGAGGTGTGTGCCGCCGCACCGTCGAGCGTCACGACGTGGGTGTTGGTGAGGATGTATCCGTCATCGGTCAGGATCACACCGGAGCCGGTCCCCGCCGCTGACTGCCCGTTGACCGAAACGGTGACGACGGATGGCCCGGCGGCTGCTGCGATCGCGGTGATCTTGGTGGCATTCGCGGCATCGTTCACGGTGACGGTGGCGGGGCCGGCGGGGGAAGATGCCGACGTGCGCGAGTTCAGGTTGGAGGTGATCGCCCACGTTGCGACCCCCGCTCCGGAGGCGCCGCCAATGAGGGCTGTGACGGCGATGGCCGCGATCATTCCCGCAGCGTTCGATTTCTTCTTCGCGGGCGCAGGTGTCGCAGCGAAGGCGGGCGGGTACGGCGCGGTGGCCGGTTCGGAGGGGACCTGCCGGGCCCCGCCGGAGTCAGTGGGGTTCGTTTCGACGGATGGTGTTTCGTCAGATTCGGGATTGTCGGTCATGGGGTGCTCCTTCCAAGCATGGACAGCTTCCATCCGTAGCCTGAACATTGTATTTGTCTGGGCTGTGAGCATGCCGACTACACACCATGACCTGTCTAAGAGGGGCCGAGGCACCCGTTGCGCTGGCCCCTGCTGCTAGCAGCCCGGACCGCGCGGGTTGACGGTGCAGGCGTCCTCGACGAGCACGGTCTTCGCCCCGGCGGCCGCAACAGCAACCAGGCGGTTGGCGGGAACCCACACGTAGCCGGCCAGCGGAATCCAGTCGGCGGAGGAGGCGAGGCGGTATTCGGGGGCGTACCCGATGGTGAGGTCGATGACGTAGCGGCCCGGATTCTGGTAGGTGTGGCTAGTCGGGGTCGCATCGAATTCGGTGAGGCCGAGAGCGCTCCAGGTTGACCCCTGAGTCGAGGAGGTGCGCGTGGATCCGTCGCCGTACGACCACACGTACCTCGCCGGGGTGAAGCGAACGGAAGCCGCCTCACCGAGAAGTGTTCCGGCCTTGATGTGCTGCACAGCGCGAGCGTAGAAGTTGGCGGGAAGGCCCACGATCATCCAGCCATCCGGTTGCATGTGGTCGGTCCCCGCGTTCGGACGGAATCGGGCGACATCGGCAAGGGTCACCGGCATCGTCACGGTGTAGCCGGGACGGTCGACGGCTGGCGGAGGAGGCGGCGGCAGCGGCGGGAGCGAACCCGAATCGTTGCCGGCTGAGACTGCCGGCGCGTCGACCCGGCCGTCGAGCGTAACCTCGTGGCCGTCGTGCTCCGCCGAAACGACGGGACAGCCAGTGGTTGCCCGTTCAAGATCCGTGCAATGCGCAGTTCCCGCAGCCGCGGGCGATGTCAACGCTGTCGAGACCGCAACTGTTACAACCAACATTAAGATTACGCGCAAAAATCTCGACCGCCCCACTTTTCCTCATTTGCAACCAGCAACTGATCGTTTGCGGGCCCGCTGGACTTGTCAAACGTCACTTCAAATGGAATGCGGTTTGGCCGCGTCTCCGACACAACGCTGTGGCCATTCGCATCCAAGACGTCCACCGCAGTCAAGTCCACACAGAGGTAGAGGCGAACGATTCCAACTCCGTCAGCAGCCGTTGAATCGTATTGCTGGAGGGAAACCTTGTCGAAAGTTGTCTTGCCAACACTATGAAGCTTTTTGGTGCGCGCCTCCTCGAAACCCGTGGATTGCGCGTTAACCCATTCTTTGGTGGCGACCGAAAGCAACCTATCCGGATTCGCGCCACCCTCCGCAAGTATCTGATCGGATACCCTCAAATAGTTTGCAAAGGCGTCGGTGGCGGCCGCGAGCGCCTCCTCGTCGGACGCGAAAACGGGCGTGGCACCGGGCCCAGGTTCCGGAGTGATGATGGGGTCGGGCGGCACGCATCCGGCCAGAAGAAGCACGAGGGCCAGCCCGGCCGCGAGCGTTGCTGCAGGGCGCGACAACCGGAACCTCATAAAGCACGACGTTAGGTGACCGGTTGACGCCCGCGCAGTAGTTATCCACAACTCGCGCTAGCGTGGTTCCATGACGGTGCACGGCGCATGGCAAAGGGCAGCACGAGGGGCAATGCTCCTCGGTGACGACGGCGAACTGAGGCCGACGATCTTCGCGGAGATGTCCGCGCTGGCGGTGTCCACCGGCGCCATCAACCTCGGGCAGGGCTTCCCCGACGAGGACGGCCCCACCGAAGTGCTCGAGGCGGCGCGCCAGGCGATCAGCGACGGGATCAACCAGTACCCGCCCGGGCTCGGCATGCCCGTGTTGCGCAACGCCATCTCCGACCACCAACAGCGCTTCTACGGGCTCTCCGTCGACCCCGACACGGAAGTCCTCGTCACCGCCGGCGCCACGGAAGCGCTCGCGGCCACCATCCTCGCGCTCACGGATCACGGCGACGAGGTGGTCACCTTCGAACCGTTCTACGACTCCTACGCCGCCATCGCGAACCTCGGCAACGCCGCACTCGTCACCGTGCCGCTGCGCGGAGCCGACTTCCAGCCCGACCACGACGAGTTGCGGGCCGCCATCACCGACCGCACCCGACTCATCCTGGTCAACGATCCGCACAACCCGACCGGCGCGACATTCCGTCGCGAAACACTCGAACTTCTCGTCGAACTCGCCCACAAACACGACGCCATCCTCGTCACCGACGAGGTCTATGAACACCTCGTATTCCGCGAACAGCATGTGCCCATCGCGAGCCTGCCGGGTGCCCGCGAACGCACGGTCAGCATCTCCAGCGGAGGGAAAACCTTCAACACGACGGGCTGGAAAATCGGCTGGATCACCGCGCCCGCGGAAATCCTCCAGGCGATCCTGGCCGTCAAGCAATACCTCACCTTCGTGAACGGCGCGCCGTTTCAGCCCGCCATCGCCGTCGGCCTCGGACTCCCCGACGCGCACTTCCGGGAAGTGGCCCGAGCGTTGGAAGCGAAGTGCACGCTCCTGTCCGCCGGGCTCAGCTCCGCGGGGTTTTCCGTTTCGAAACCTCGCGGCGGATACTTCGTGATCGCGGATGCCGCACCGCTCGGCTTCCCGGACGCCGACGAGGCCTGCCGCCAATTGCCGACATTAGCCGGCGTCGTGGGGATTCCCGTGACCGCGTTCGTTCGGCCAGAACATCGCGCCGACTACGCCTCGCTCATCCGATTCGCATTCTGCAAGAAAATCGACGTCCTCGAGCGGGCGTCCGCGCAGTTGACCGAGCTGCGGCGCTAACTGCCCGCCAGCGGCAGGGTCATCGTGAAGCAGGTGCCTTTGCCTTCCTCGCTCTCGACGCTGAGTTCCCCGCCGTGAGCCGTGACTATCGCCTTCGTGATCACCAGTCCAAGCCCAACCCCGGGCACCGCATTCTTGGTGGCCGTGGAGGCCCGGAAGAAACGGGAAAACAACTGGTCGAGTTCGGCCGCGGCAATGCCCATGCCGGTGTCTCGCACCGCGACGACCACGTGATCCGCGTTCGATTCGACGCTGACCGTTACCGACCCGCCCTCCGGAGTGAACTTGAGAGCATTGGAGATGAGGTTGTCGCACGCCTGCCCGATCCGAACCGCATCGCCGCGCACGGCAACACCGGATTCGATTTCCGTCGCCAGGGTGATCCCCGCCGACGACGCTGCGGGCCGTGCCGACTCCACCGACGCCGAGACGATGTGGTCAAGGCTCTGCTCGGACTGGTCGACGTGGAACATCCCGGAGTCGACCTGCGCGGTGAAGAGCAGGTCCCCCACCAGACGCAGTAACCGATTCGCGTTGCGCTCGGCCACCGCAAGGTAGTGCAGTTGGTTCTTGGACAATTCCGTTCCGACTTCGTCTCTCAGAAGTTCAAGGTAGCCAAGAATGGAACTCAGCGGGGTTCGCAGCTCGTGGGAAATGAGTCCGACAAATTCGTCTTTCAGGCGGGATAATTCCTTCGCCTTCGTCACGTCGTTTGCGACGAACAGGTACCCTGCGATCTCGCCCAGCTCGGTCACGCGCGCAGTCACCGCGAGGTCTACCGGAATGAGTCGACCATCCGCATGAACGTAGGTCCACTCCCGCACATCCGCGCTTCCCAGCCGTGCCGGCTCAACCAACGCAGAGAACCCTGGATTCAGCACGGTCTCGCCGGCGGGAAAATTCAACTCCTTTGAACGGATCGCCAATTCTTCCGCGAGGTGAAACTCGTCAATGCGCCGGATGCCTTCCGTCTCCTCCGACGTCAGACCGAGCATCTTCACGGCCCCCGGATTCCAGGCATCGATGAGGCCCGTGCGGTCCGTTCCGATCGCAGACTGTTCGGTGACAGCACCCCACAGGCCGCGAAACATCCGCTCCAACTCCCGCAGCTGCGCCTCGCTGTCGGCAAGCCTCCTCGCGTGCTCCACACTTTCGTCGAGCATCCTCGCGCGCTCTTGAGCCTCGTCACGGGCGACGTCCGCTCGCCGCCGCCACTGACGCGACAACTCGTTGATGACCGCGGCCGCAACCGCAAACACGACCGGAGTCACCAGACTCCGCACCATGAATCCCGGATCGAGAACCAGCTTCCAGTCGAACACGATGGGCAGGAGCAGAGTGACGGCCGCACCCAGGGCGGCGTACACGACATAACGTCTGCCCTTCTCTGCGGCAAGCCAGACGATGGGGAGAATGACGAGCGCACCGAACGCCGAGTTGTTGGTCCCGGTGCCGCCACGGAGGAAGCCAATGGCGACAAAGTCGAGTACCGGAACCATGAGCGCCCAACCCGACATGATGGTGCGCGCAGTGAAAATCCAGGCGAGACCGGTGCCAGCGAGAGCCAGAGCCATGCCGATCGTCACGGCCATGATGTTCGAGATGAAATTGCCCGGCGCAAGGAGCAGAGGAATCAGCGCAAGCAGGAAAAACACCGTCACCGGCAGCTGCTTCACGATGGGAGTCGGCGAGTCGACCTGTGTGCGCAAACTCAGCCGCGAGACCCTCACTGATTCTCCTCGAGCTCCACAGCGAGCTCTGAGAGTCGAGCGGCCAATTCGCGTGGGCTGAACGGTTTCATCAAGTACTCGTTCGCGCCGACGTCAAGGCCGGACTTCTGGGACCATTCGGTGACCGACGCGGACAGCAGCAGGATTGTGGTGTCCTTCAGCGAGGCGTCGCCGCGAATCAGCTGACACAAGTCAAGACCCGACTTTCCGGGCATGGACACATCGAGGATGGCAATGTGGGGAACGGTCGTCCTGATCGCCTCCCAGGCGGCATCGCCGTCGGCCGCAGAGGCGACAAGATCCAGGCCCGCCCGTTCCACGGCAATAGCGACCAGCGCGCGGATGTCGTCGTCATCATCCGCCGCCACCACTCGCAGGGGCGCGCCGTCGGCCAAGATCAGGCCGCCCAGCCTGGCACGAAAGTCTCCAGGACATCCTGCACGTGCGCCCGCGTGACCGGCTTCATGAGCTTCGCATGGGAGTCCGGGTAGCTTCCCACGTCGAGAACCGACGAAATCACGACGACGCAGTGAGGCGCCCGCTTGCGGATAAGTTCGGAGAGTTCCCACCCGTTCATGCCGGGGAGAATGAGGTCGATCATGGCGACGTCCGGCAACTCATCGGCGAAGGCCACCATGGCGGCCTCCGCGGACTCGGTTGCCGTTACCTCGCACCCCGCCAGCTCAAAATAGCGTTGCAGAAGGAAGCGTTGGTCCTCACCGTCTTCGACAATGAGCACCTTGACGGCGGCTCGATTAAGGATGTCCACCATGGCTCTACTTGACCTCGGAGGATTCGCGGACGATCTCGAACGGTTCGCAGAACATCCCCTGACCGAAACGTGACCAATACAGGGCGGTCGCACGGGCAAACTCGGCCTCCAGGAAGCGGGGCCGCTCCCCGTGCTTCGCGAAGCAACCCAGCATGGCCACTTTGGCGTCAAGGAACTGGTCGATGGTGACAAACCGATTTGGCCGAAAATCGACTGTCGCAGTCGAGCCCTGATAGCACACGACAGAGTTCACCCCGCTCGCCGCGACCATCGTGGCATCGAACACCGTTCGGTGGTCCTCGTGCACGTCGCTTCCGCTGTGGGTGTAGATGATTGTCGGGTTGACCTGAGAAATGGCCTTTGAGATCGCCTCCACGGCGAACTCCTGCCGAAGCTCGTGCTCGGAAACTTCTTCCATCAGCAACCGCGCTCCGATGATCTGCGCCGACGCGGTGCCTTCCTCCCAGGCGGTCTTGATCCCGCCGTCGCGTCCACCGCGCGACAAAGTCAGGATCGCCACAGGGTCGCCAGCGTCGCGGTGAGCGGCGAGGGTTCCCCCAGCACCAACCTCAACGTCGTCCGGATGCGCGCCGATGGCCAGCACCACCGCCCGGCCCGGAGCGCTCGCACTGCGCGCCCTGGCCTCCTCCGCCAAACGGAGAACATGGGCCACAAGATCGGCCGAGGCAACAGGCTTGGTGAGGAATTCGTTGGCCTGATTTCTCAGGGCCGACACCGCATAGTCGATGGAGGCATGCGCCGTCATGACAATGACCGGAATGCCCGGCTGAATTGCGCGCAACTGCTCGATGAGCTCGAGGCCGGACATTCCCGGCATTTCGATGTCCGTTATGACGACGTCCGGAGCGAAGTCGGCGAACATGCGCGCCACTATTGTGGGGTCGGCGAACGTCGCAACGGTGCACCCCAGTTTGTTCTCAAGAATGGTCTTCGTGTATTCGGCAACATCACTGTCGTCCTCGACCACAATTACCCGGAAAGGCTCGGCCATCAACTCCCCCGTTTCAAGCGCGCTTGCGTCAACTGTACGCAATCATCGGGAAGTTCGGAACACGTTCGAGCGTGATTCAGGATTTAACGCTCCGTGACACCGAACCGTCGGAGCTTCAGCGCCGGGTTCACGGTACGCACCTCGGCGAGGCGCGCGAGAGAAATCCAGGCGAGGGCCACATCCGTGTTTTCGCCGATCGTGGCGAGCTCGATTCCCATCGGGTCGACGATCATGCTGTTGCCGGCGCCGATCGGCGGCGCCTGGTCCGCTGCGGCGATGTACACCGTATTTTCGAGCGCGCGTGCCGTGACGAGTGTGCGCCAGTGGTGCTCCTTGAGGGGGCCGCGCACCCATTCGCTCGGCAGAACGATCAGGTCGGCACCGGCGTCCACGATGCGCCGCGAAACCTCGGGGAACCGGATGTCGTAGCAGGTCTGCAATCCGACCGTGACGCCGCCGAGGGCGAACGTCTCCGGCTCCTCGATGGGTCCGGCGACCACCCAGTCGGACTCCTTCTGGCCGAACGCGTCGTACAGGTGCATTTTGCGGTACTTCGCGACGAGCGCGCCCGACGGGTCGACGGCGATGAGCGTGTTGGAGAAGCGGTGCGAATCCTCGGTGGTTTCCAGCATTCCGGCGACCAGGTGTACGCCGAGGTCGGCGGCCAGGGCGGCCAGTTCCGTGGCGAACGGCCCATCCACCGGTTCGGCGGCGGCGACCGACCGCTCCCCCAGGTCGGGCAGAAAGAACGACGAGTACTCCGGGAACACGATGAGCTTCGCACCGCGCTCGGCGGCGAGCGCGGCCAGCGAACGGATCGAGCCCAGGTTTTTCGCCTTATCGTCCCCCGGTGCGAACTGGGCGACGGCGATCGCGATGGCGGAGTCATCCATGCCCCTAGCTTACGAAGTCGAGCGCATCCCCACCCACACCGCACTTCAGACCCAAATGAAGGAGAACTGCGCGACGCGACCCGTACTGATGGGGCACAATTCGCCGACAGTGCCACAGTGCCTTCATTTGGGACCCTGATCGCGGCGGGGTGACCGGGTACGCTGAATTGGCAGCCCACCGCCATCGAGGGAGCCGGATGTCCGCCAGTTTTGTGTTCGACGCGATCCGCACGCCGTTCGGTCGGCTCGGCAAGGCGCTTGCCGGCATCCGGCCGGATGACCTCGCGGCGACCGTTCTCGCGCAACTTCTCGAACGCAACCCCGCGCTGGACCCCGCGACGGTCGACGACATCATCCTGGGTGATGCGAACGGCGCAGGCGAAGACAACCGCAACGTCGCGCGGATGGCGGCGATTCTCGCCGGTTTCCCCACCTCGGTGCCGGGTTCGACCACGAACCGGTTGTGCGGGTCAAGCGTGGAGGCGATCATCCAGGCCAGCCGCGCCATCGAGACGGGAGACGCGAACCTCATTCTCGCCGGCGGCGTCGAGTCGATGAGCCGGGCGCCGTGGGTGGTGTTGAAGCCCGAACGGGCGTACCCGGCAGGCCACGAACCCATGTTCTCGACGACCCTGGGGTGGCGGATGGTCAACCCGCGGATGCCCGAGCAGTGGAGCATCCCCCTCGGCGAGACCGCCGAAATCCTCGCCGACCAGTACGCGATCAGCCGCCAGGAGCAGGATGAGTTCGCGGTCCGCAGCCACCGGCTCGCCGCAGTGGCCTGGGATTCCGGCATCTACGACGGCGAAGTGGTGCCGGTTCCCGGCGTCGAGCTCGCCCGGGACGAGAGCATCCGGGCCGATTCGACCATGGAAACACTCGCGGGGCTGAAACCGGCGTTCCGGGAGGACGGATCCGTCACCGCGGGCAACTCCTCACCGCTCAACGACGGCGCCGGAGCACTCGTGGTCGGCGCCGAGAATGCGCTCAGCGCGGAGCCGCTCGCGCGCATCGTATCCCGAGGCGTTCACGCGGTGGATCCGAACATTTTCGGCATCGCCCCCGTCGAGGCGGCGAACAAAGCGCTCGCCCGTGCCGGCAAGACCTGGGCCGATGTCGACGTCGTCGAACTCAATGAGGCATTCGCCTCGCAGAGCATCGCGTGCCTGAAGCTCTGGCCGGAACTCGACCCGGAGAAAGTTAACATCCACGGCGGTGCGATCGCGATCGGGCATCCGCTCGGGGCATCGGGCGCGCGCATCGTCGGTCATGCTGCGCACGAGCTTCGGCGGCGCGGCGGCGGTGTCGCGGTGGCGGCCATCTGTATCGGCGTCGGGCAGGGCCTCGCGGTCGTGCTTGAGCGCTGACCCAGGCGGCCGCCCGGTCAGCGCTCCGCTGGCAGCAACTCGCCCAGCATGGCGACAACCCGCTCCCGGATATCGTCCCGGATCCTCCGCACAACTTCGATGCCCTGACCGGCCGGGTCGTCCAGTTCCCAGTCTTCGTAGCGCTTGCCGGGGAACACCGGGCACGCGTCCCCGCAGCCCATGGTGATGACGACATCTGATACCTGAACCGCATCAACACTCAACAGCGTGGGCTCGCTCGAGGCGATATCGATCCCCACCTCGCCCATCGCCGCAACCGCCACCGGGTTCAGGTGCGCCGCTGGCTCGGAGCCCGCGGATCGCACAACGACCCGGTCGCCGCCCAGCGCGCGAAGGAATCCGGCCGCCATCTGCGATCGGCCGGCGTTGTGAACGCACACGAACATTACCGACGCGACAGGGGGCACGTATCCATTATGCTGGTGCAATTCTGAGACATGGGAATACCATGGCGCAGGGAAAGAAGAAGGTAGTTCGGGTTGAGTCGGCTCCGAATGCCGAAACGACGTCGGATGACGGACGCGCGTGGACTCCCACGGCCGAATCCAAGTCGAAGGCGGTGCAATTCCGCATCATCGCCGCGGTGCTGTGGGTTGTTGCGATCGGCACGGAGGCGTTCGCGATTTTCTGGCTGCTGCGGCAGAACCCGTTCGAGACCTGGCACCTCATCCTGCTGATCGGCCTCATCGTCGTCATCGGCGTTCTCGCCTCCGTCGGTTCGTGGCTGTGGAAGAAAGCGAACCGTCTCGATCCGGCGTCGAAGAAGGACAAGTTCCGTTTCTTCGTGCAGAACCAGCTCGGCGCGATCGTGACCATCCTCGCGTTCCTGCCGCTCATCATCATGATCTTCCTGAACAAGGACATGGACGGCAAGCAGAAAGGCATCGCGGGCGGGATCGCGATCGTGATCGGGCTCGTTGCTGTGCTGGCGTTCGGCGTCGACTGGAACGCGCCATCACAGGAGGCCTACGCCCAGGACACCGACGCCGTGGTGTTCCTCACCGGCGCCGACGAGGTCACCTGGACCAAGTCGGGCAACGTGTACCACCTCTGCCAGGGGGCATCCGATGTGAACCGCGAGTCGAAGGATGGCCAGATTTTCGTCGGCTCCACGCACGACGCGGTCGCCGCGGGCAAGTCGCGGCTCACCAAGAAGCTCGCGCAGGAAGTGAAGGAGTGCGGCATTGACCCGCAGAAGCTTGCCGACTGGGAGGCGAAGCAAACCGGCGTGACGCAGTAGGGCAACGGCGACCTTCGCTCTTCTGCGCTCAACTTTCGCACACACGAGAAAAGGCCCGACAGTCGCACGGACTTTCGGGCCTTCTCGGTGGTGCTGTGGTTGCGGGGACAG
>CALMSL010000005.1 GCA_937872445.1 uncultured Microbacteriaceae bacterium
GTTACCACGGGGCAAGGATAGGGTTTGGTTTGGGCGTGTCAAGGGTTTTGTTTGGTGGTTTTTGAGATTTTTGTAAGTGGTTGGGGAAGCGGAGGTTGCGCGCGATGAAATCCCGGGATTGAGGGTGCGGAGTAAGGGCGAGGGCAAGTTCCGCGACCCGGGGGCGCCGACCAACACCCCCCGTGAAGTAAGCTGCGTGAGAGGTGTATTGCGGGATGAAGGGCGAGGACCTGCTGGCGGCGGTTTCGGGCCTAGGGGCTGTGGTTCTGCCGGTCGTCGGCATGGGTATCGCCATGTCTTCCGAGACATCGACGGGGCAAACCGTTGGCATCGTGCTCGCGCTCGGGAGCATGGGCGCGGCGGTGGTGGGGTTTGGCTGGTACGCGTGTGAGCGGCGCCGGCGACAGCGACGGATGAGGGAGGGGCGGTGCTTGAAGTGCGGGTATCCGCGGCCGCGGACGAGCGATGATCCGAAGTGTCCGGAGTGCGGGTGGACGTGGGATTCGGGGAATCCGCCGCGGTGGCGAAAGCAGGACTGACTTGCGGAGGAACCGCGAGTCAGCGGCAGGAAGTCAGTGCCACCCGCCGGCGACGGACAGGTCTCACTCGTGATCGATTAGTCCATCATTTGGAATACGTCAAACCCGCCGGCGATTGCCTTCAACAAACAACCTCGACCGCAGGGACTGAAGAGCGTGGCCATACCGTTGAGCAGGTACGGCCGGTAGGCATTGAACATCGTGGTTTGGGTACTGCCGGATTTCCAGTCCTTGTCCCACGTATCGTCAGATACAAAGCCAATTCTCGGCATTGGCATTAGGCCACTCCAGAACGAATCGGGCGCAGCGATGGCCTCCTGGTGGCGTCGGACGAAACCGTCACTCGCCACGAGCCTCCAAATGACCGTGCCGTATTTTTTGAACGTAGCGCGAAAATCCCCAACAAGGACGTCTGCAACTCTGGCGATCGGTGCGAACTCCGTGGGACAGGGGCCGATCCAATCCATCCATCGGTACGCTTCTCCCCAAATCTCGACACGATTCGAAAAGTCGATCATCTTCTTGAGATCTGCCGCGATGCTTGCTAGATCCGTTCGGTCGTCGAAGCACACCTTGATTCTCTGTTTGCGCGACGCAGCCCATGGAGACACGGCTGGCACGGACGTGGTGATCGCGTCTCTCAGTCCTTCGCGCCGGGGGTCTGCCAATATTTTGGCCAAGTTCGACTCGGCTCTCGACACCTCGTCGGGACCATTATCCATGGACTTCACCGCATGCAGTTCTCGTCGTGCTTGTTCGACGAATGCTCCGCCAGCGGCGTAATAGCCGAAGATTCGGATAAGCCCAGATTGCCGAGTAAGCGTGTCGATGACGGCGCGACGCGCGTCATCGCTCTGTCTGACTCGGCGGTACTTGTAGTCGGAATCGCCCGTTATCCTCTGAAGACATTCATCCAGAGCCGCGAGGTCGCGGAACGCGCGTGGACCGGCGAAGATTATCGCCGACAGAGCAAAGTCGGCCGCCGGCGCATCGCCGGGCACGTTGGACTCTCCGCCGCTTTCGTCGAAGACAGCGATCAGTTCACGTCGCTTTACGGGTATGGGTGGGGCCGGAGACATTTAGCTCAAGGATAGGATTTGCGAGGGCGGATGGCGTTGACTTCGTGCTACTGAGATCGGTTCGTCCGATCTCAGTGCTCCGGGGCCGCGGGGCACTGACTTGCAGACGAAACACAAGTCAGTGGCACGAATTCAGTGCCATCTGCCTCGTTCGTTTCTTAGCGAAACGCCCCCACGGCCCAGAGCACCAAGGCTACAACAGACAGGATAATCGCCACGACGATCAAGCGCACGATGAGGAAGGCGGGAAATGCCAGGAGGGCCAGCATGCACGTCACTGTCTCCCTCCACCAGCCTCTCGTCATCGCCGCGCGGTCGAACAACCCCTCTGACCATTCCGTTGCCCTGTCGATGCTCCACAGAATGGAGCCCATCGGGAACGGGTGCGGCCGACTAGACGACGAAGACCTTGGTCGCGCGAAACCCGCCCTTCCCTGCCGGTCGACCGTAATTAGCATGTGCACGGGAATCCACGATCCCAGCCGACCGTCCCGAATCTTGTCCTCGGGGCCCAATGTGCCCGTTTTGACGAGCTCTAGCAAGTCGGCGGCAGAAACCGGCTCATCAGAAACTCCGTGGGCAGTCTTGTAGTAGAACTTCAAAGCGTCACGCTCAGTCTCTCTCGCCCAGACGGTGAATCTTGCAGCGGTCCGAGATGCCGGGCTTGAACCTCGTAGGGTCGGTCTGTGCGTCGAGGTCCCCCATCTTTGAGCAGCGTGTCCCCTGCTTTGTGATCCCACGGCATTGGAGGTGGTCGTCTTTCCAGACTCGCCAGTTCGCGAGGTGCTCGACAGAACAGTCGCAACAGGCGGCCCGGAATGCATCGGGGTCACGTGCATAAGCGACGACGTCTTCGGGGCTCAAAACCCCTCCGGCGGGGCCCACGTCGGCCAGGAACTCGATCCCCTTCCCTGCCAACCAACGGAGGATGCGGAGAGTCTCATCGACGGTTGGTGTCTCCACTTTCGTGCTCCGTGTGTCTCTAGTACGCCGCACACTGCTGCACCGCCTCCGCGATCCGGGGCGCTTCAGGCAGGTATTCTAACTCCAGCTTGTAGTACGGCATGACGGTGTCGAAGCCGGCGACGCGCTGGGCCGGGGCTTCCAGGTGCAGGAAGCAGTGTTCCTGGATGGTGGCGGAGATTTCCGCGCCGAAGCCGGCGGTTTTGGGGGCTTCGTGGACGACCACGCAGCGGCCGGTTTTCTCGACGGACTGGATGATGGTGTCCATATCAGGCGGGTAGATGGTGCGGAGGTCGATGAGTTCGACGGAGAGGTCCTCGGGGAGTTT
>CALMSL010000006.1 GCA_937872445.1 uncultured Microbacteriaceae bacterium
GGGTCACCCAATGTTGGCGCCTCATCTTTAGAGAGTCCGCCGATCGAAGACCAAGTCCCAGGTGCAACGACGAATTCTCGGGAGTTCCTGGCAAATCTATTCTCAAATACCCCAACGATTTGCACCGACAAATGCCCGCTGAGGAAGGAAACGTGTGAGCCTATTGGCCACGTCGTGGATGCACTTGCCGAAACTGTAGCTTCACCTAGTCGGCTCGGCCACGCCCCGGAGACCAGGCGTACACGATTCCCAATGCTCGCCGGCTCTTGAATCTCATTGAGGACATAAGACGTCTCGGTGTCGTCAGAAGCGTGTAAGCCAGCGGCATAGTAATCAATCTCGATGTTCCGTCCACCTGCGTTCGCGACCGCGCTTCGTAGCTTTTGGTCGAGTGCGTTTCCATCCCTCGCAATTGGCGCAGAGCCAGGGATATTGATTAGCGCGTCGGACATCCCCATAATCGAGTTTGCTGACTGCACCCTTGATATCGAGAGTGAGTCCGAGATCACTCCCGACAGCGCAGTGACCAGGCAAACGAGAAATATGGCGAATGCCCCGAATCTGACTTGCCAAGCCCGCCAATACATCGAATTCAAGTAGGCAAGTCTTGGGCGTGTCTTGGCTTCCTTCAAATACCGGCTCCATCATTGGCACTAAGGACACCGTCTCTCATTTGGATTGACCTGTCGGCGTAGTCCCTAACCTCTAGATCGTGCGAGGCGACAATGACGCAGATCCCCCGATCTGCAGCTTCGCGCAGGATTCCAAATACCGCGCGCGAGTTTGCGGAATCGAGAGAACCCGTTGGTTCATCGGCAACCAACACAGATCGACCACCCACAAGCGCGCGAGCTATCCCGACTCTCTGCCGTTGGCCGCCAGAGAGCTTTGCTGGCATCCGATTCGCCAAGGCGCCTAATCCGACTGCGTCAAGCGAATCCATCGCGAGCCTAACGGCGGACTTTGGTTCGACCCCTTGCGCCCGGAGCGGAAGCTCGACGTTCTCCACCGCACTGAATTCCTTTATCAGGTTGTTTTCTTGAAAGACGACTCCAACGTGATTGAGGCGAAGGCCCGCTAGTTGTAGTTCCTATGGACGTTGTGATCAGCGTGGCGTGAGCTGAAAGACGAAGACCTCCGATATCGAAGTGGGTTACCACACTCAATTCGATAAACCGGAGGTCTTCGTGACTCACGTTAATGCTCCCCTGGCGCCGCTGGGGCGCCTTCGCCTGGCAAGCCTGATCGTCGTCGATGGTTGGTCGGTGCGCCGGGCTGCGGAACGTTTCCAATGCTCGCCCGCGACGGCGGCGAAATGGGCCGCCCGGTTGCGGGCTGGCGAACCATTGACGGATCGGTCCTCCCGCCCGCAATGCTCGCCAACGAAGACCGCCCGACGGCTTGAACATCGAATCGTGGCGTTGCGGTTCACCCGCCGCTGGGGACCACACCGGATCGGTTACCACCTGCACCTGAACCGGTCCACGGTCGAGCGGGTCCTGGCCCGATACCGGATGCCGAAACTGGTTTATCTCGACCAGGCCACTGGCCTTCCGGTCCGTCGGCCGAAGCCGATCCGATACGAACGCGCGGTGCCGGGCGAGTTGGTGCATGTTGATATCAAGAAACAAGGCCGCATCCCCGACGGCGGTGGGCACCGCAAGTTCGGCCGCACTATCGGCAACCGCAACAACCAGAAACATGGTCGAGGCTATTCGTTCCTGCACCATGCCGTCGATGACCACTCCCGACTCACCTACTCGGAGATCCTCGGGGATGAGAGAAAAGAGACCGCAGCCGGATTCTGGATTCGCGCCAACGCGTTCTTCACCGCTGCCGGGATCACCGTCCAAGCCGTGATGACCGACAACGGCTCCTGCTACCGGTCAGGCGCCTTCGCCGCCGCGCTCGGTGGTATCAAGCATGTTTGGACCCGCCCCTACCGGCCACAAACGAACGGGAAAGTCGAACGCTTCAACCGCACCCTCGCCGAAGAATGGGCCTACGCAGCCACCTACCTCAGCGACGAAGCCAGAGCCGCCACCTACCCGGCCTGGCTCCACCGCTACAATCACCACAGACCCCACACCGGCATCGGCGGACAAGTCCCAGCAGATCGCGTTCACAACCTCACTGGGAACTACAGCTAGCTGTAGCAATAATAGGAAAAATTCTGAACCGAAACAGAAGAATCCTTCCTGAGCTCATTCCATACGAGGCCGT
>CALMSL010000007.1 GCA_937872445.1 uncultured Microbacteriaceae bacterium
CTGGGCTGCGCGCGTGCCGACGAGCAGGAAACGCACGAGGAGGAACAGGACTCCCACCACGACGATGAAGCACAGCATCCAGATCATGGCGAAAAACATCCCGCCCATGATGGAAATGAATCCGTGACCAAATCCCCAGCCGTACATGCCTACTCCTCTAACTCGTCGATGTCTTGTTCTTTCAGAACCGTGCCCACCGCTATTGCGACGGTCAGCCCCCACACGGCCCACATGAGCGCGAGACGCCAGTCCCGCGGCCCTTTGCGAGTCGCCTGCACCGTGCTCCAGCCGCCGAAGAGCGCGCTGAGCACCGTGCCGCTGAAAATGAACTTCCGCACAGGTCAACGCTACCGTGTTCCCCCGGACGGTACAGGCTCATGGATGCGATACACAGGCGACGCCTATGCTGGCGGCGTGACCAGAAAGTTCCGCGATCGCGAGGATGCCGGCAACGCGCTCGCCGCCGCGTTGACGGATGTCGACGTCGGCAACGCGATCGTGCTCGGTCTCCCCCGGGGCGGCGTGCCGGTTGCCGCGGTGGTCGCGAAGGCGTTGGGGGCGCCGCTGGACGTCGTCGTCGTGCGCAAAGTGGGCGTGCCCGGCCACGCGGAACTCGCCATGGGGGCGATCGCCTCCATCGCGGGGGAGGTCGTCACGGTGCGCAACGAGTCGGTGCTCCGCGGGGCAGGATCGGATGCGCTGCTCCGATTCGACGGCGTCGCCGAGCGTGAACGGACAGAACTGGAGCGGAGGCAGGAGCTGTATCGGGCCGGCCGCGAACCGCTGCGGGTTGCGGGGAAGGATGTCATCCTCGTCGACGACGGCATCGCGACAGGCTCCACGATGCGCGCAGCGGTGCTCGCGCTGGACTCCTCGGATGCGGCATCCGTGACCGTAGCCGTGCCGGTCGGGCCGGCAGACACGCTCGCCGAATTCGAAACACTCGTCGACCGGGTCGTGTGCGTGAGCGTGCCCGAACCGTTTTGGGCGGTCGGGCAGGCGTACGACGACTTCACCCAGACGTCGGATGACGAGGTGCGGCGGATGCTCGGGGCCGGCTGAGGTCGGGCTCCTCGAGCGTGCCTGCCGCGAGGCGATCGCGGAAGTTGTGGATGGCGTGGTTCCGCAGGACGAGGTCGCCGACGATGTCTGCGGCGGCCGCAACCTGGAGCGAGAGTGTCGCCCTGTGCACCCGCGCCCGCATCACCGTCGCCCCGTCCGCGATGTCCTGCAGCCGCGCGGAACCGAAGCTGCCGATCAGAGGTGCGAGGTCTGCCGCGGGATCGCCGATGCCGGCGCAATCGAAATCGATCAGGCCGGAAACGCGGCCGTTCTCGAACAGGATGTTGTGCAGGCCGAAGTCTCCGTGGACAAACGTGCGCGGCGCATCCGACTCGACATCCAGAAGTCTCGCAATCATGGCCGCGGCCTCCCGGCGCGTCTGCTTATCGTGATCCGAGAGAATCCGCGAAACACGCTCTGGCCATTCCGGGCCACCGCACCATGCCCGGATGGGGCCGACGACATCCGTGGGGATGATCGCAAGTTCGGTGAGCACGTGTGCCAGTGAAGTGCGGGCCAGGGACCAGCGGATGTTCAGATCGGCGCTGCCCTCGACAACGGTGGTTCCATAGGCCGACCACTCCGGCATCGAGCTCAGTTCGGTGGTGAGCCGCGGAATGGCGGCAGTGAGGTGCGCGGAGGCGAGCGCATCGAGTGTGCGCATTTCCCGAAGTGCTCGATCTTCGTGCCCGGCGCCCGTGCACACGCGGAGAGCTGTTGAGTTTCCGATTAGGGCAACCTCGTGGAACGCGCCGCGGGTGAACGTTGCCTAAGGCCAGTCGAACTGGGGGAGGCTCGCGGACACGGCCCCCCAGAGTAGGTCTCTCGAGGATTCGGGAATTGCCATGACCCGTCCCCTTCCTCATCCGGTGTGCCAGGAGCAACGATACGGAAGGCCGTGCCGCTGCATTGGTCAACGGCCGGTGTCGTGCGGGCGGCAGTCACTTCGGATAGTTGGGGCTGCTCCTCTCCCGAAACCACCCTGTGGAAAGCCTTTCTCCACCAGTCTTCGAAATCACTTGTAGACGTGTGTTCGGGTTTGAGATAATTTATGCATGTCAACATTCGCACAAACGCTCGTTGAGACCGCAGCCGCGGTCGCGGTGTTCGGCGCGGATGTTTCCGACTTCGAGGCGCTGTCCGACGACCGTTTGCTTGAGCTCGCGACCGTGATTGCCGCGCATGAGCGGGCGTTCGGACTGGTGAAAGCACAGCACGCCGCCCAGGTCGCCCGTCGGTCGCGTCGCGAGTTCGGCCACTCGGGTCTTGCCGCCCGCAACGGATTCGCGTCCCCTCAGAAATTCCTGCAGCACGTGGGCAACGTCACGGCGCGCGAGGCCGGCCAGCTCATTTCACTCGGATCCGCGCTCGGCGAGGCGGAGGCTGCTCGCGAGTTGCTCGACTCCGGAATCACCGAGGTGGGCGGAGCGCCGGTCGAATTGCCGTGGGATGCGCCCATCACCGGGGCCCTGGCCAGCGGCCTGCTCAGCGTAGCCGGAGCCGACGCGCTGCGGCGCGGCCTGGGCGATCCTACAGAGGCCATCACCGGCCGGATGCTCGCGGAGCTTGCGGAACGCCTCATTCGGGAGTGCTCCGAGCTGAGCCCGGATCGGCTGCTGAAGGCGGCGCGAGTCGAACGGGAACTCCTCGACCTCGACGGCATCCAGGCCAGAGAACAGGAACTCTACGAGCGAGGTGGCGTGAAGCTCTTCCCCCAGACCGACGGGATGTGGCGGCTGACCGGGCAAATCGACCCCGAATCGGCCGCAATACTGAACACCGCGCTGGACCCGTTCACGAGTCCGCGCAGGGGCGGACCGCGATTCACGCGAACCGAAGACATTGCCCGGGCGCAGGCCATCATCGACGACCCGCGAACCACCGAGCGGCTCGCGCTCGACGGACTCCTCGAACTCGTGAAACGGGGATCGGCGGCCGACCCCGCCACAATGCAGCCCGCCATGCGCGCACTCGTCAAAATCGTGAGCACTGTCGACACGGCGGAAGCAGACATCAACGCGGGGGATACCGCATCCGACACCGGGTTCGGCGTCATCGAAAGCAACGGCGAACTCGTTTCCACGGCATCGGTGCAGCGAGCCCTGTGCGACGGAGACTCGGTCCACGTGACGCTCGACTCGCACGGCAAACCGCTCGACCTCGGCCGCACAAGCCGCCTGTTCGACCGCCGCCAACGAGAAGCACTCGCCGTGCGCGACGGCGGATGCCTGTGGCCCGGATGCGATCGCCCACCCGCGTTCACCGAAGCACATCACACGAAACAGTGGAAACGTGACCGCGGGAAAACCAACATCGCAGACGGCATACTCCTGTGCCGGTTCCATCACCTCCAACTGCACAACAATCATTGGGAAATCGCGCGGAGAAAAGACAACTACTGGCTCACGCCACCGCGCAGCGTCGACCCCGCGCAGAACCCCATCCTCCTGAAATCGAAGAGCACACTCATCGAACACCTGCGCCGTCGCACCGCCAGCTGACGACACGGTGACCCATCGCGCGACGGCAGCCCGCGACAGGCAGATGCTCACCTGCCGCGGCAGCGTGCGCGCAACGGCAGATCAAAGGCGACACCAGCCTGCGCGCGACGCCAATCGAACCTCCGCAAAACTGAGAATCCGCCCCCAAACTGACCGATCGGACAGTATCTGACCGATCGGTCAGTTATCGTGGGATCATGTCCACCACAGCAGAAGACCTGCGAACGATCGCGCTCGAAGAATTCGCGACCGCAGGCTACGCGGCCACCTCGCTGCATCGCATTGCTGAACTCGCCGGACTCTCCAAATCGAGCGTGCTCTACCACTACGACTCCAAAGACGCGCTCCTCGCCGCCGCCGTACAGCCCGCCATCACCGCGCTCGGCACAATCCTCGACGAACTGGAATCGAAACCGCGCACGAGAGCAACCCGCAACCGATTCATCGAAGAATTCGTCGACTTCCTCCTCGACCACACCCCCGAAGTGAACCTGTTCATCAACCAGGGGCCATCGCTCGTCGACGTCCCGGTGGTCGACGTCGCCAACGCCGCCGTCGTACGCCTCGCCGAATACTTCTTCACCACAACCACCACCACGGAGGACTGGATGCGATTCGGCGTCGCCCTCGGCGGTGCCGCGTACATGCTCGCATCCCAACGCACCATGGGGTTCGACCCGGCACCGCGCGAAGAAACCAGAACGGTGCTCATCGGAATCCTCGGCGAACTCCTCGCCCCCATCCAAACCAAGGGATAAGCAGTGGCAACACTCCTCTACCGGCTCGGCCGGTTCTCATTCCAGCGCCCGTGGCGCGTCATCGCCACGTGGCTCGTGCTCCTCATCGCCATCCTCGGCGGCGGATTCGCGCTCGGCGGCCAATCCCAGGAGTCGTTCGTGATCCCCGGAACCGAGTCGCAACAGGCACTCGACCGGCTCGAAGCGGTCTTCCCCGAAGTTGCCGGAGCGAACGCCGAAGTGGTACTCGTCGCCCCCACCGGGCACCTCGTCACCACCGCGGCAAACGAGAACGCGATCAAGAGCATGGCGACCGCCATCCGCGGCATCCCGGGGATCAACTCGGTAACGACACCGTTCGACACGTACGCAGGCAAACAGCTGAGCGACGACAAAACCATGGCGATCACCCGCGTGCAATTCGACGGCGCGTCCACGCAAGTGACGAAAACCACCCTCGCCGACCTCACAGCGACGGCATCCATTGCCAGGGACGCCGGGTTGCGAGTCGAATTCGGCGGTCAGGTCTTCCAGGACACCTCCTTCGGAATCACCGCCACCGAAATCTTCGGAGTCATCTTCGCCGGAATCGTGCTGCTCATCACGTTCGGATCGCTGCTTGCAGCCGGAATGCCGCTCCTCAGCGCCCTCATCGGTGTCGGAATCGTGATCGGCGGAATCACGGCGGCATCCGCCTTCACCACCATCTCCAGCTCGGCGCCGCTTCTCGCCCTCATGATCGGGCTGGCGGTCGGAATCGACTACACGCTGTTCATCCTGTCCCGCCACCGAAACCAATTGGCTGCCGGCGAAGACGTGGAGGAGTCTGCCGCGAAAGCGGTCGGCACAGCCGGAAGTGCCGTCATGTTCGCCGGAGTCACCGTCATCATCGCGCTGCTCGGGCTTCTCGTCGTGGGGATCCCGTTCCTGAGCGTCATGGGAGTTGGCGCCGCCTTCGCGGTGCTCATCGCCATCGGCGTCGCCACCACCCTCCTGCCAGCACTGCTCGCGCTCGCCGGAGAGCGACTGCGCCCGAAACCGGGATCCCGCGCCGCCAAACGAGCGGTCGCGACCGCCACGGGTGGAAAACCGAGCATGGGCCTGCGGTGGGTGAAGGGGGTCGTGAAACATCCGATCATCGCGTCCGTGAGCGTCATCGCCGCACTCGGCGTGATCGCGATACCGGCGCTGTCCCTGCAGCTGAGCCTGCCCGACGGCGGCTCGGAGCCCGCCGCCTCGACGCAGCGCCAGGCGTACGACCTCGTCACGAAGGGATTCGGGGCGGGTTACAACGGCCCGCTCATCGTCGCCGTCGACATCACACAGACGACCAACATTATGGGGGACCTCGACGGCATTGCTGCGAAACTCGGCAGTGTCAGCGGGGTCGAGTGGGTCAGTCAGGGCCTTCCGGATGCGGGGCTCGACACCGCCATCATCCAGGTCGTACCGTCCAGCGCACCTGACGCCGAGAAAACCAAGCAGCTCGTTCAGGCGATCCGCGACCTCGCACCAACAATCAAATCGCAGTACGGAACACCCATCTGGGTGACCGGCACCACCGCCGTGGGAATCGACATTTCGAGTCGGCTGAGCGGTGCGCTCATCCCGTTCGGACTCATCGTGGTCGGGTTGTCCATCGTGCTGCTCATGATGGTGTTCCGCTCCGTGCTCGTACCCGTCAAGGCGGCGCTCGGATTCCTGCTGTCCGTCGTCGCAGCATTCGGGGTGACCGTCGCCGTGTTCCAGTGGGGTTGGTTCGGAAACCTCGTCCAGCTCGACAGCGCCGGGCCGATCCTCAGCTTCATGCCGATCCTTCTCATGGCTGTGCTATTCGGGCTCGCCATGGACTACGAAGTGTTTCTGGTATCCGGCATGCGGGAAGAGTTCGTGCACGGGACGGGCAGTCGCAGCGAAAACGCGAAGGCCGCGATTCCGCGCGGATTCGCGAACGGTTCCCGCGTGGTGACCGCCGCCGCTCTCATCATGTTCTTCGTATTCTTCGCGTTCGTGCCGGAAGGTTCCGGCATGATCAAACCCATCGCACTCGGGCTCGCGACCGGCATCGCGTTTGACGCGTTCCTCGTGCGCATGACCCTGGGGCCGGCACTCATGGCGCTCATGGGCAAGGCGGCGTGGTGGATGCCGGCATGGCTCGGCCGACTGCTGCCCAACGTCGACATCGAGGGCGAGAGCCTGCGGGACCACATCGCGGCGACCGAGTGGGCGCGAGGGCAACAGGGGATGGCGATCACTGCCGACGAACTCGTCGCCGGTGCGGAACCGGGTTATGAGGGGCACCGCGTCGGGCCGCTCAGCTTCGCGATCCCCCAGGGTGCGGTACTGCTCGCGAACGGCCCGGCAGCCGATCGGCGGATACTCGCCGCAACGCTCGCGGGACGCCTGTCCGTCGCGGAGGGGCGCGCGCAGGTTGCCGGACATCCGCTGCCATCCGAACATGATCGTGTCGCACGGCGCGTGGCCATGATCGACGTCGGTGGAACGGAGACGACCGGGTCGAATCGTGATTCGGGCGACGGTTCGTGGCGTGACCCGAGTTGGAGCGACCTTCTCGTCGAACGCTTGAGCGTCACCCTCCCGTGGTACCGCTCCTGGTTGACCCGCCGGGTTGCCACGGAATGGTTGGGACGAGTCTCCGACGCGTTCGCCGCCGCTACGGGCACTGGTGTTTCGCCGAATGCACCGATCGACGCCAGCGTGGGCATCCGCACCCTGCCGCGATTGGAGCGGGCGGTCGCCCTCGCGAGCGTAGCGCTCGTGGAGTCGCCGGCCGTCGCGATGTTCGATGTGCCGGATGCGTTCGCCGACCCCGCCGACGAGCGGGCGTTTCTTCAGGCAATTTCGGCACTCGCGCCAGCCGGAACCATGATCGTCGTCGGATCGGCAGCGCCGTTCGCCGACACCGCCATCGACGGCCGCGACATCATCCGACTGGACCTAGAGCAGACCCCCAGCGGTACCGGCGCCCGCCACGCCATTACCCACCCAGCAGGCTTCACGGAAGGCAACAACTCATGAGTACCAGCACACGCGCCCGCGCCGCGCTGCGCCGACAGTGGAGCGCGCGTCGAAAGTCGACCTGGCTGAAATGGTTCGGCGTTGCCGCGGTCGTGCTCGTCCCACTCGCGTTCGCCGGCCTGTTCGTGGGGGCGCTGTCGCACGCGGATACCGCCATCGACCGCATCCCGGCAGCCATCGTGAACAACGACACGCTCACCTACACGACCGCCGCCGACGGCTCGCGGTCCCCGGTGTTCGCCGGGCGGCAGCTCGTCACCGAGCTCACCGGAGGAAGTCAAGGGTTCAACTGGCTCGTCACGAACGAGGATGGCGCAAAGAAAGCGCTTGCCTCGGGCGACGTGTATGCCGTGCTGACGATCCCGAAGAACTTTTCGGGTTCGATCCTGTCCCTGAGTTCGAGCAACCCGACCCGGGCCGATCTTGCGATCACGACCGACGACGCGCACAGTTACGTGACCGGTGCGCTCGCGAAGACGGTCGGCGAATCGATGGCGACAACGTTCGGCACCGCGATCACCGCCCAATACATTCAGGGCATGTACTCCAGCATCGGGCAACTGGGCACCTCCCTCGGGGATGCGGCGACCGGTGCCAAGTCGTTGTCCGGCGGAGCAACCGAACTGAGCAGCGGTCTCAGCAGCCTCGCCGGCGGAGTTGCGTCCGCGCACAACGGCGCAGCCGATTTCGCGGCGGGGGTTCGCCAGTACACGCAAGGGGTTGACGGCCTGAGTTCGGGGCTCGCGCAGTTGAACGGAAGCGCGGCGGGACTTGGCGGCATCAGCGCAGGGGTATCCAATTTCACCGGCTCGGTGTCGGCGTTGGCGGCGCAACTCGCCGCGGCAAACGCCACCCTTCAGGCGAATCCCACCGATGCCGCAGCACTGGCGACAGTGAACGCGCTGAGCGCGCAACTGAGCGGCGCAGCATCGGGCGGAGCTTCGCTCGCGGCCCAGACGAACGGTGCGATCGCCGGAGTGACCTCGGGAATTTCGAAGAGCGCGGCGGGGGCGTCGAAACTCGCGGCGGGATCCGCCGGTTTGCGTTCCGGTGCCGACTCACTGGCGTCCGGGCTTGCGGGATTGACGAGCGGTGCATCCGACGCGTCCAGCGGTGCCGTGTCCCTCGCCGACGGCGCCACCAAACTTGCGGATGGCCTCTCTGCCGGGGCCGCGCAGGTGCCGGCATCGAACACGGCGACGGAAGCGACCTCAGCCAAGGTTGCCGCGAGTCCGGTGTCGGTGACGGTCACGCGCGACAACCAAGTGTCCGGGATCGGGCAATCGATCGCCACATTCTTCATTCCGCTGGGGCTCTGGGTCGGCGCGCTCGCCGTGTTCCTCGTGCTTCGCCCTGTGAATCGCCGGGAACTGGTGTCCACGGCGGGGAACGGCCGGCTCGTGTTCGACGTGCTCGCGCGTGCCACGGCGGTGACCGCGGCACAGGCCGTGCTGCTCGTCGCCCTCCTGCACACCATCGTCGGCGTGAGCTGGACGGCACTGCCCGCGACCCTCGGGTTCTCCCTGCTCATGGCGGCGGCGTTCACGGCATTCCACTACCTGCTCACAATCGGACTGGGGCGCGGCGGACTCGTCGTTTCCCTCTTCGTGCTCGCCGTTCAGGTGACGGCGACCGGCGGACTGTACCCGGTGCAGGTGCTCGCGACCCCATTCCAGTGGGTGAGCCCGCTGCTTCCCCTCACCTATGGCGTGTCGGGCATGCAGGGCATCATCGCGGGAGGCGCGCTCGGCCAGGTGCTCGGGGCGGCGGGAGTGCTCGCGCTGTTCGGGATCGCTAGCGTGCTGGTCGGGCTCGTCGCTATCCGGCGCACGCGGCGCGCGCAGGCTCTCGGGCTCGTCCCTGCGCTATCGCGATGACCGGAGCGCGGCGAGCGCTCGGCGACCCGCGCGACGGAACGCCCCGACGACATCCTGCGGGTGCGGATGCCAGAAGTAGCCGCGCCGGGCGGTATCGAGGTGCGCCTGAGCGAACGCGAGCGTCTCGCGCAGGAGTTCCAGGCGACCGGCCTCATCCGCCGCTTTCCGCGTGTTGACTTCGGCGACAACCGAACCGGACCAGCCCTGCCGCACCAGATATTCGAGCACTTCGGCCACCGGTTCGCTTCCGCGACCGGGCAGCAGGTGCTCGTCGAAAATTCGACCCTCATCCATCGAACCCGAGCCGTCGCACAGGTGCACGTGCCGCAGCTTCGGACCCATCGCCATCGCAAACTCGAGCGAATCCCGCCCGGACAGCGCCGCGTGCGAGAAGTCGAGTGTCATGGCGTCGCAGTCCATCGTCGTGGGATCGGACCCGGGCGCGTACGCTTTCAGGTTCTGCCGGGCGACCTTCCACGGGAACATGTTCTCCACCGCAACCTCGACGCCGTAGGTGTCGGCGGTTTCGCGGACGATGCGAAGGAAGTCGCGCGCGTACTGGGCCTGCCAGCGGAACGGCGGATGCACGACGACGGTGGACGCGCCGACGGATCGGGCCAGCTCGGCCGACTTCTCGAGCTTGACGCGCGGATCCCGGCCCCACACGAAGTGGGTGAGCAGCAGCACGGGGGCGTGAATGGCCAGGATGGGCTGCTCGTAGCGTTCGGACAGTTCGAGGAGGGCGCGGGCATCCTGCGTCACCTCATCGTTCGTGACCATGACTTCGACGCCGTCGAACCCTGCCAGCCGCGCCAGCCGAAATGCGTTCTCTGGAGAGAGCGGATACACCGCCGACGTGCTCATCCCGATTCGAATCATGTGCGGCCAGTCTAGACGGCAAACCGGGTTTCGGCTGGGATGGTCCACTGCGGGTAACCCCAGAAACGGCTGATAGCGTGACGGCGTAGGCAGGAGCAACCCAGAACGATGTCACAGCGACCAGTCAGGAACGAGCGGCAATACGACTTCATCGTCGTGTCCAACCGGCTGCCCGTGGACAGCGTGGTTGACGGCGACGGCACGCAGGTGTGGGCGCAATCCCCCGGCGGACTCGTGGCCGCGCTGGAGCCCGTCATGCAGCGACACGATGGGGCCTGGGTGGGATGGCCCGGCCGGTCCGGCCTCGACCTGGACCCGTTCGACACCGGCGGGATGAGCCTCATACCGGTCCCGCTGTCCGAGTCGGAGGTCGCCGACTACTACGAGGGTTTCTCCAACGGGACACTGTGGCCGCTGTACCACGACGTCATCGCCGTGCCCGAGTTTCTTCGCGAATGGTGGGAAACGTACCGGGTGGTGAACCGCCGGTTTGCGGAGCGAACCGCGGAAGTCGCCAGGCGCGGCGCGGTCGTGTGGGTGCAGGACTACCAGCTGCAGCTCGTTCCGAAGCTCCTCCGCGACGCGCGACCGGACCTCACGATCGGGTTCTTCAACCACATCCCGTTCCCCTCCTACGGGCTGTTCTCGCAGCTGCCGTGGCGCACCCAAATCATCGAAGGGCTACTCGGCGCGGATGTGGTCGGTTTCCAGCGCGACGCGGATGCCGGCAATTTCGCGCAGGCGGTCCGACGGCTCAAAGGATTCGCCACGAAGGGTCAGCACATCGCCGTGCCGCTGACTGACCCGAACCCCGGTCGGCGCGCTTCGGGGCCGATCCGCGAGGACGGACCGACGCGAACAGTCGTGGCCAGGAAGTTCCCGATCTCGATTGACGCACCCTACTTCCGCGCGACATCCCATCGGGACGACATTCGCGCGAGGGCGAACGAGATTCGCGCAGACCTCGGAAATCCGAAAGTCATCATGCTCGGGGTCGACAGGCTCGACTACACGAAAGGCATCCGGCACCGGCTCCTCGCCTACGGCGAACTTCTCGCCGAAGGCAGAGTGAAGCCCGAAGACGTGATCCTCGTGCAGGTGGCGAGCCCGAGCCGCGAGCGGGTGAAAAGCTACATGGACCTTCGCGACGAGATCGAGGTCACGGTGGGCCGCATTAACGGCGAGTATTCGGCCATCGGCCATCAGGCGATCAGCTACCACCACCACAGCTACCCGCGCGAGGAGATGGTCGCCCTGTACCTTGCGGCGGACGTCATGCTCGTCACGGCGTTGCGCGACGGCATGAACCTGGTGGCGAAGGAATATGTGGCGAGCCGCTTCGACAACGACGGCGTCCTCGTGCTGTCGGAGTTCGCCGGGGCATCAGATGAGTTGAAACGTGCGGTGCTCGTGAACCCGCACGACATCGATGGGCTGAAGGATGCGATCATGTTCGCGATCGAGATGCCGCCCGCCGAGCGGGCGATGCGGATGCGCAGCATGCGCAAACGGGTGTTCGAGGATGACGTGGAAAAGTGGTCGAGCGGGTTTCTGGACAGGTTGACGGCGCACCGCCAGTCGGAGTCGATGTGACCGGCCCGGCGTGGGATGCGGCACTGCGCGTGGCCGAAACGGCAAACCTTTTGGTCGCGGTCGACTTCGACGGGACGCTCGCGCCGACCGTGGACGACCCGGCCACCGCCCGAGCGCTGCCGCGGTCCGTCGCCGCGGTCGACGAGCTGGCGCAGCTCGACTCGACCGCTGTCGCGTTGGTTTCCGGCCGGCACCTTGCCGGCCTGCGATCCGTCGCCGAAACGTCGCCACCGGTGATTCTCGTCGGATCCCACGGTGCCGAGTCGCTCGTCAACGGCGAGGAGAGCGGTCCAACTCTCAGCGCCAGGGAGCACGACACCCTGGACGCGCTGTGCCGCGGTATTCAGGCGGTGGCCGCCCGGTTCCCGGGCGCCCGCGCGGAGCCCAAACCGTCCGGTTGCGGGCTGCACACGAGGCTCGTGGCGCCGGCCGAGGCGGAAGTCGCGCGCGAGGCCGCGCTGGCCGTCGTGCGCTCGCTCGCGGGTTCTGCGGGCATCACCGAACGGTACGGCAAGGACATCCTCGAGTTCACTGTGCGGTCCGCCGACAAGGGCGCGGCGCTCGGATGGCTCCGGGAACTGACCGCCGCAACCGCAGTCCTCTTCCTCGGGGATGATGTGACGGATGAGGACGGTTTCCGGGCCCTGTCGCCCGGCGATGTCGGAATCAAGGTCGGCACTGGTGAGACGGCTGCGGAGTTCCGCGTCGCCGACCCGATCGAGGTTTCCGAGCTTCTGGCCGCCGTCGCCACCGCGAGGCAGCGCACACTGGCTGACGGTCAACGCGGCCGCGACTAGTAGGACGACCTAGCACCGAAGAACCCGGTTGCGCGGAAGTTCTAGACTCGGATGCATGCCTGAGCATGACATGAAACCACGATCCCGCGCCGTCACGGACGGCATCGAGGCGATGGCCGCGCGCGGCATGTTGCGCGCGGTGGGCATGGGGGACGCGGACTGGGAGAAACCGCAGATCGGCATCGCGAGTTCCTGGAACGAGATCACGCCGTGCAATTTGAGCCTCGACCGGCTCGCCCAGGCAGCCAAGGAGGGAGTGCACTCCGGTGGCGGGTACCCGCTGCAGTTCGGCACGATCTCCGTCTCCGATGGCATCGCCATGGGGCATGAGGGCATGCACTTTTCGCTCGTGAGCCGCGAAGTGATCGCCGACTCGGTGGAAACCGTCATGATGGCCGAACGCCTCGACGGTTCCGTTCTGCTTGCCGGATGCGACAAATCCCTCCCCGGAATGCTCATGGCTGCCGCCCGGCTGGACCTCGCCTCCGTCTTCCTGTACGCCGGAACCATTGCACCGGGCTGGGTCAAGCTCTCCGACGGCACCGAGAAGGATGTCACGATCATCGACTCCTTCGAGGCCGTCGGCGCCGTGAATGCCGGCACCATGTCGGAGCTCGACGCGTACCGGATCGAGTGCGCGATCGCCCCTGGCGAGGGTGCCTGCGGGGGAATGTACACGGCCAACACGATGGCGTGCGCCGCCGAGGCCCTCGGGATGAGCCTGCCGGGCTCCGCGGCCCCGCCCGCCGCCGACCGTCGCCGCGACTACTTCGCGCACCGCTCCGGCGAGGCCGTCGTGAACATGCTTCGCCTCGGAATCACGGCGCGCGACATCCTCACGAAGAAGGCGTTCGAGAACGCGATCGCCGTGTCGATGGCGTTCGGCGGCTCGACGAACGTGATCCTGCACCTGCTCGCGATCGCGCGCGAAGCGGATGTTGACCTCACGCTCGCCGACTTCAACCGCATCGGCGACACGACGCCGCACATCGGGGATTTGAAGCCGTTCGGCAAGTACGTGATGAATGACGTTGACCGGCACGGCGGGGTTCCCGTCGTCATGAAGGCGCTCCTGGATGCCGGGCTCATCCACGGCGACGCCCTCACCGTGACCGGAAAAACGGTGGCCGAGAACCTCGCGGAAATCAACCCACTGCCGCTCGACGGCGAAGTGATCCGCACCCTCGACAACCCCATCCACCCCACCGGCGGCCTCACAATCCTGCACGGCACGTTTGCTCCGGATGGCGCAGTCGTGAAAACCGCCGGGTTCGACCTCGATGTTTTCGAGGGCCCCGCGCGGGTGTTCGAGCGCGAACGCGCCGCTATGGACGCGCTCGCCGAAGGCAGAATCGAGAAAGGCGATGTGGTCGTGATCCGGTACGAGGGCCCCAAGGGGGGTCCCGGCATGCGGGAGATGCTCGCCATCACCGCCGCGATCAAGGGCGCGGGGCTCGGAAAAGATGTATTACTCTTGACGGACGGCAGATTCTCAGGCGGCACAACCGGCCTGTGCATCGGCCACATAGCTCCCGAAGCGGTGGATGCAGGACCCATCGCCTTCGTGCGCGATGGTGATCTGATACGGGTCGATATCGCAGCTCGCTCGCTCGACCTACTGGTCGAACCGGCAGAGCTCGAAGCTCGCCGCACCGGCTGGGCTCCGCTTCCCCCGCGCTACACCCGTGGCGTTCTCGCAAAATACTCCAAACTCGTGCACTCCGCCGCCGAGGGCGCGATCACGGGGTAGCCGCACGCCCAGCGCTGCACGCCGGGATGCACTCCGACACCGCCGCAGCGAACAACCACAAAGGACACTCAACCCATGCCCACGGAATCGAAGCCCGTGCCAACCAAGCCGAAGGCGACGGATTCGCTCGTCCCGCCGAAGAAGACGGCAGGCACGGCGAAAGCGACGAGCGCCGCAAAACCTGAGATCCTGACCGGCTCCGGCGCGATCCTGCGCACTCTCGAAAATCTGGGAATCAAGGAGGTCTTCGGCCTCCCCGGAGGGGCGATCATGCCGTTCTACGACGAGCTCATGTCGTCAACCACGATCCGCCACATCCTGGTTCGGCACGAGCAGGGCGCCGGCCACGCCGCGGAGGGCTACGCGTCGTCGACCGGCAAAGTCGGCGTGGCCATCGCGACGAGCGGGCCCGGCGCCACAAACCTGGTCACCGCGATCGCGGATGCGCACATGGATTCGGTTCCCCTGCTGGCGATCACTGGCCAGGTGTTCTCGACGTCGATGGGCACGGACGCGTTCCAGGAGGTCGACATCGTCGGAATCGCGATGCCGATCACGAAGCATTCCTTCCTCGTGACCAAACCTGAGGACATTCCGGGGACGATCGCCGCTGCGTATCTCATCGCCTCGTCCGGACGGCCGGGGCCGGTGCTCGTGGACGTCACGAAGGATGCGCAGCAGAACAGCGCACCGTTCGTGTGGCCGCCCACGATCGACCTCCCCGGGTACCGCCCGGTGACGAAGGCCCACGGAAAGCAGATTCAGGCCGCCGCGAAGCTCATCGCGGAGGCGAAGCGGCCCGTGTTCTATGTGGGCGGCGGAGTCATTCGGGCTGAGGCATCCAAAGAGCTGTTCGCGCTCGCCGAAAAGACCGGCGTTCCCGTCGTGACCACGCTCATGGCGCGCGGCGCATTCCCCGATTCGCACAAACAGCATCTGGGAATGCCGGGGATGCACGGGACGGTTCCGGCGGTTCTCGCGCTGCAGGAGGCCGACGTGCTCATCGCCCTGGGGGCGCGGTTCGACGATCGCGTCACGGGAAAGCCGAGCGAGTTCGCCCCCGACGCGACCGTCATCCATGTGGATGTGGATCCGGCGGAAATTTCGAAGATCCGCGTCGCCGATGTGCCGATCGTGGGCGATGCCAAGGATGTCATTGCCGACCTCACGGCGGCGTACGCGGATGCCGTCAAGAAGGTCACGCCGGACATTTCGGCGTGGTGGAAACGCCTGGACGAGCTGAAGGCGCGGTTCCCGCTCGGCTATGACGAACCGGAGGACGGCCTGCTGTCGCCGCAGTACGTCATCGAGCGCATCGGCGCGATCACCGGGCCGGAGGCGATCTACGCGGCCGGCGTCGGCCAGCACCAGATGTGGGCTGCCCAGTACATCAAGTACGAGCGGCCGAACGCGTGGCTGAACTCGGGCGGCGCAGGAACCATGGGGTACGGCGTGCCCGCCGCGATGGGCGCGAAAGTGGCGAACCCCGACCGCACAGTGTGGGCGATCGACGGTGACGGGTGCTTCCAGATGACGAATCAGGAGCTCGCCACCTGCACGATCAACGACATCCCGATCAAGGTCGCGATCATCAACAACTCCTCGCTCGGAATGGTGCGCCAGTGGCAGACGCTGTTCTACAACGGGCGGCACTCGTTCACCGACCTGAACACCGGACACGACACCGTCATGATCCCGGACTTCGTGAAGCTCGCGGAGGCGTATGGCGCTCTCGGCATCCGCGTCACGAAGAAGGAGGACGTGGATGCGGCCATCACGCTCGCGAACGAGACGAACGACCGACCGGTCGTGATCGATTTCATCGTGAGCGCGGATGCGATGGTGTGGCCGATGGTGCCGCAGGGGGTGGGCAACTCGAGCGTGCAGTATGCGCGAGAGAAAGCGCCGGAATGGGAGGAGGAGTAGCGATGAGCCACGTTCTGTCCATGCTTGTTGAGGACAAGCCGGGCCTCCTCACCCGCGTCGCCGGACTGTTCGCCCGCCGCGGCTTCAACATCGAGTCCCTCGCGGTCGGCAAAAGCGAGATCCCGGGGCTGTCCAGGATCACGGTCGTCGTCGATGTCGAGCAGGGCCCGCTCGAGCAGGTGACGAAGCAATTGAACAAGCTGATCAACGTCATCAAGATCGTCGAACTCGACCCAACCCAGACGGTGGAGCGCGAGCACCTGCTCATCAAGGTGAAGGTCGACAACACCACGCGGAGCCAGATTCTGGAAGCCACGAACCTGTTCCGGGCGCGCATCGTGGACGTGTCCACGGATGCCCTCGTGATCGAGGTCACGGGGGACACCGCCAAGACCCAGGCGCTGCTGCGGGTGCTGGAGCCGTACGGAATCCGGGAGATCGCGCAGTCCGGCCTTCTCGCGATGGGGCGGGGTCCCAAGAGCATCACCGAGCGCGTTTACAAAAACTGAATTTTGCTGGTTGAGGGATCGCGCAGCGATCGTCTCGAAACCAACAACCCAGTACCGAATACAACAAAGGAGCACAAACATGGCCGAGATTTTCTACGACAACGACGCCGACCTGTCCATCATCCAGGGGCGCAAGGTCGCCGTCATCGGCTACGGGTCGCAGGGCCACGCGCACGCGCAGAACCTGCGCGACTCCGGCGTCGAGGTGGTCATCGGGTTGAAGCCCGACTCGAAGTCGAAGCAGAAGGCTGAGGAGGCCGGCTTCACGGTGCTACCGTCGGCGGAGGCCGCGAAGTGGGCGGATGTCGTCGTCATTCTCGCCCCCGACCAGCACCAGCGCGGCCTCTACGCCGCGGACATCAAGGACAACCTCGAGCATGGCGACGCCCTCGTGTTCGGGCACGGTTTCAACATCCGGTTCGGCTACATCGAGGCGCCGGAAGGCGTCGACGTGATCATGGTCGCCCCGAAGGGCCCTGGCCACGTCGTGCGCCGGGAGTTCGAGGCCGGCCGCGGCGTGCCGGTGATCGTCGCCGTGGAGAATGATGCGACCGGCAACGCGTGGCCGCTCGTGCTCAGCTACGCGAAGGGGATCGGCGGCCTGCGCGCCGGCGGCATCAAGACGACGTTCACCGAAGAAACCGAGACCGACCTGTTCGGCGAGCAGGCGGTGCTGTGCGGCGGCGTTTCGCAGCTCGTCCAGTACGGGTTCGAGACGCTCACCGAGGCGGGCTACCAGCCCGAGGTCGCGTACTTCGAGGTGCTGCATGAACTGAAGCTCATCGTCGACCTCATGAACGAGGGCGGCATCGCGAAGCAGCGCTGGAGCGTTTCGGACACGGCCGAGTATGGCGACTACGTGTCCGGCCCGCGGGTTATCGACCCGCACGTGAAAGAGAACATGCAGGGCGTGCTTGCCGACATCCAGTCCGGCGCGTTCGCCAAGCGGTTCATCGCCGACCAGGATGCCGGGGCGCCGGAGTTCAACGAATTGCGCAAGAAGGGCGAGGGCCACCCGATCGAGGCCACCGGGCGCAAACTGCGCAAGCTGTTCGCGTGGGCGCAGAAGGACGATGACTACACGGAGGGCACCGCGGCGCGCTGACGCCTCCGGGAGCGCCGCAGTGAGCACCGTACGGACACGATAGGGTTTCGACATGAGTACGGATCCGGATAAGGATGCCCTGAGCTGGTCGGGCGAAACAGACCCGACGCATATCGCGGCGCCCGCTGCGGCGAAACCTCAGCTCGCCGGAACACTCGACGAGCGCGCTGATGCGGCGAATCCTGTGCTTCTGGTCGTGATGGGAATTCTTGCGGGTGTGTACCTGCTGTATGCGGTCGGCTGGGGTATCCACGCGTTCACGACGTCGGTGCCGGTATCCGGCGTGTTCTTCGGCATCATGTACCAGCTCGGCGAAGCGTTCTCCATCGCGAGCCCGTTCCTGTGGGCTGGCGCAGTGTGGCTGCTCGTGAAGAAACCGGTGTGGCGGCTTCTGTGGCTTTTCGTCGGCGTGCTTGTGCTGGCGCCCTGGCCATTCATTTTCGGCGGATAGGGGAGGCAGCGATGGCGAAAAAGAAGGAACCGGTTTCGGCGGACTCTCCTGCCCCCTACCCCGCCGGAGACGGGGCGACAGCCTCGGCGGATCCGGTTGCTTCGGACGGCAAGGGCGGGGCGAGAACCTCGGAGAAGTCCGGCGTCGGCACCGACACGGGGAAGGCCGCCGTCCCCGCCGAAAAGCCAACGCGCAAGCGATGGTTCCGAGCCACCGTCCTCGTGCTCTTCGGTCTGCTTTACGCCTGGGATCTCTTCGCAGCCATCTCCAACATGCTCGGCAAGCTCGATGAGCTGGCCAAGCGAAACGAAGTCAGGACGCTGAACGGGTTCGCACCCATCGATGTTCCCTGGGTGTATCTCCTGGCGAACCTCGTGCTGCCCGTTGTCGTGTTCGGTCTCGCGATTCTGGTGTCGCGCAAGCGGAACGTGGGCATCCTCGCGATCGTCCTGCTCGCCGGGCTGGGGGTCGTGGCCGCGGTCAGCCTGACCCTGATCGCGATCGTCCTGCGCATCGCCTGACCGTCAGGCCAGCAGAGCACCGACCACGAGCAGGACGATCAGCACGATCTGACCGATGAGCCGCGGAATCAGCGGAAACGCGGCCCACCCGAACCGTTCGCGGTGCGCAGCTGCGTAGGCGTTCGCCGGGAACACCGCGACCAGGAACACGATGAGGCAGATCGACGCCGCGATAATAGTCGGCGGGTAGAGCAGCCCCAGCCCACCGGCAATCTCGCACAGCCCGGTGAAGATCACGAGGTTGCGCGGGCTCGCAATCCCCTTCCATCGCAGCGGGGGAGGAATCATGGCGGCCATGGTGCGCTGAACGGCGGGTAGAAAGTGGGTCACACCCATCCCGATGAACGCCATCGCGAGCAGGATGCGGAGGGCGAGTCCGATGACGCCTGGCGCAACAATGTCCATGGCACCATTCTGCAGCCAGTAGAGTGGTGACCTATCCGGCGCCCCACGGTCGCGGCGCACGTGCCCATTGCCGCAATTGAAGGACGCTCGCCGTGCCCAAGCCCGTCGTACTGATCGCTGAAGAACTCTCCCCGGCCACTGTGGATGCGCTGGGTCCTGACTTCGACATCCGCACCATCGACGGCACGGACCGGGCGGCGCTCCTCGAGGCATTGCCGGAGGCGAGCGCAATTCTGATCCGCTCCGCCACCCGCATCGACCCGGAGGCGATCTCCGCGGGCAAGCAGTTGAAGGTCATTGCACGCGCCGGGGTTGGCCTGGACAACGTCGACGTGAAGGCGGCGACGGAGGCGGGAGTCATGGTCGTCAACGCGCCGACCTCGAACATCGTGTCCGCGGCCGAGCTCGCGATCGGCCACCTGCTCTCCCTCGCACGGTTCATCCCGGATGCGAACCAGTCGGCGAAAGCGGGGGAGTGGAAGCGGTCGGCGTTCACCGGGACCGAGCTGTTCGAGAAGACGATCGGCATCATCGGCCTCGGACGCATCGGAACGCTCGTCGCCCAGCGGCTCGCGAGTTTCGATGCGACGATCATCGCGTACGACCCCTACGTCACGCCCGTGCGCGCGCAACAGCTGGGCGTGCACCTGGCGACCCTCGACGAGGTCATGGAACGCTCCGACTTCATCACGATCCACATTCCGCGCACCCCGGAGACCACCGGTCTGATCGGTGCCGCGGAGTTCGCGAAGGCGAAACCTTCTTTGCGGATCGTGAACTGCAGCCGCGGCGGCATCATCGACGAAGACGCGCTCGTGGACGCCCTGACGTCGCGGCGCATCGCCGGGGCGGGCCTCGACGTGTTCGTGAACGAACCGCCGAACGGGTCCGCGCTGCTCGCGCTCGACAACATCATCCTCACCCCGCACCTGGGCGCATCCACGGACGAGGCGCAGGAGAAGGCGGGGGTTTCCGTCGCCCGCTCCGTTCGGCTCGCCCTCGACGGCGAACTCGTCCCGGATGCCGTGAACGTCGCCGGCGGAATCATCGACTCCTCCGTGCGTCCCGGCATCCCGCTCATGGAAAAGCTCGGACAGGTGTTTGCCGGACTCGCCGACAGCCCGGTCACGAGCATCGACGTCGAGGTGCGGGGCGAAATCGTCGAGTTCGACGTGAACGTGCTGAAGCTCGCCGCGCTCAAGGGCTACTTCACGAACATCGTGAGCGAGTCCGTCTCCTATGTGAACGCCCCGCTCCTGGCTGACACGCGCGGCATCCCGGTGCGGCTCGTCACGGATGCGGTGAGCGACGAGTACCGCAACCTGTTGACGATTCGCGGCGGACTGGCCGACGGCACCGAAATCTCCGTATCCGGAACCCTCACCGGCACGAAGCAGATCGAGAAGATCGTGGAGATCAACGGGTACGACGTGGAGGTGCCCGTCGCCGACCACCTCATCGTCATGATTTACGCCGACCGGCCGGGCATTGTCGCCATCTTCGGGCGCGAGTTCGGCGACGCGGGGATCAACATCGCCGGCATGCAGGTGAGCCGCAAGGTCGCCGGCGGCCAGGCGCTGTGCGTGCTGACGGTGGATTCGCCGGTTCCGGACGGGCTGCTCAGCGCGCTCCGCACCGAAATCGACGCTGAACTGATGCGCGAAATCGACATCACCGAGTAACAGGCAACAGTCCCTGGAAACTCGGGGAAGCTGAGTCGGAAAATTTTTCCGCCGCCGTGTCGATTTCGTGCCGTTCCCGTTCGTCGTTCTCACAAGAACATCAGGCGGGGCCGCTATGGTCCCCACAATCAAAGGAGATGCCATGTCCGACCAATACCTGCTGCTCATCGTCGGAACCGAGTGGGACCCGGCCACCACGAGCGAAGAGGATTTCGCCACCGAGATGCAGGCGCACGGCGCATTCTCGGCTGCCGTCGCGGAAGCGGGGGCTAAAATTCTCGGCGGCGAAGCGCTCCAGCCGACGAGCACCGGATTCCGGGTCACGCCCTCCCGCGACGGCAAACCCGCGGTGTACACGAACGCTCCGCTCGCCGAAACCACCGAAGTGCTCGGCGGCTACTACGTGATCGAGGCGGACAGCCTCGACCAGGTGAAGGAACTTGCTGCGCTGTGCCCCACCGACGGGTACATCGAGGTGCGGCCCATCGTGGACATGTCCGGGATGTGAGTACCGCGGCCTGGCGGGCGCAACCGCGAGAATGGTGACATGAAACCGGGACCCGCGGCGTCCTTCCGGGACGAGTTCGCTCAGGAGTGGCCCCGCGTCGCCGGGGCCACTCTTCGCGCTTTCGGCGATCTCGAACTCGCGGAGGACAGCGCACAGGAAGCGTTTCTGCGCGCCCACGAGCTCATTGCCGCAGGCGAGTCGATCAGCAATCTCGGAGCCTGGGCGACCACGAGCGCGCGACGAATCGCGATCGACGCCCTGCGTCGCGATGCGGTGCTCCGATCCAAACTTCCCCTCCTGCTTCCCGAGGACTCCGAGTCGCTCGATGCCGAGACGGCGCGGAGTGCGGCCGAATCCCGCCTCGACCTGATCTTCGTCGCGTGCCACCCCGTGCTGTCTGAGGAGCAGCAGATCGCGCTGGCCCTGCGCATCGTGTGCGGCATCCCCACCGTTGACATCGCCGACTTCTTCGAACAGTCGGAAGCGACGATCGCCGCACGCCTCACGCGGGCGCGCAAGGCGGTGTCGCGGGCCGGCGTGCCGTTCGAATGGCCCACGGATGCGGACCGGGTCGGGCGGCTGAATCATGTCCTCACCACGATCTACGGGATCTACACGCTGGGCCACACGGCGCCACGCGGACCATCCCTGGTGAATGCGCAACTGACGCAGCTCGCGCTCACCCTGGCCGACTCGATGGCCGCCGAATACCCGAACGACACCGAGGTCATCGGACTGAAAGCGCTGATCGTCCTGGGGGAAGCCCGCCAGCCCACCCGGGTGGGCGCGGATGGAGTGCCCATCGCCCTCGCCGACGCCGACCGGTCCGCATGGGGTCAGCGCCGCATCCGTGAGGGCCTGGCCCTGGCCGCGAGAGCACTGCCTGGCGGCGGCCGATTCGCCCTTCAGGCCGGAATCGCCGGCATCCACAGTTCCGCGCCGACGTGGGAGCAGACCGACTGGGCGTCGATCGCCACGCTGTACCACGGGCTCAAACGGGTGTGGCCGGCACCGGTCGTGCACCTGGGGAGCATCGTGGCTCAAAGTCACCGGGGGCCCGCTGAATTGGAGTGGGCGGCCTCAGCGCTCAGGAAGCTCCGAACAGGTGCGAGCCCCGACTTCGGGCGGCGCGTCAGCGCGGCGATCGCCGACGTCGAGGAGCGTCGGGGCAATTACGCGGGCGCGCGGAACGCCATCGCCGAGGCGATCAATGGCGAGACCAACGATGCGCTCGTGACGTATTACCGGCACACCGATGCGCGGCTGGCGGACCTGGCCCGCGGGGGCGGACCCAACGACTAGCGGATCGCCGGGCGCGAGAGCGGCCCGGCAGGAAGCCTGCCGGGCCGCGAAGTTGTGCCCCCGTGACGCTTAGAGGAGCGGGTCGGAGGTGCTGCTGTCTGACCGCGTTTCACGCTCGGTCACATGCTCGCCGCGCCCGTCGATGTGACGTACGGTTTCCGTGCTCGAACGCTTCCGCAGAACGAGAATCAGCGAAATGATGAACACGACGACCCCCGCGCCCATCAGAATGTAGCCGATCATGTCGAAGTCGACCCAGGCGTTGTGGAGGTTGATCGCGAACGTTGCGATAGCACCGATCACGAAGAGGGCTATTCCGGATCCAATTCCCATTGTCTCTGTTCCTTTCCCTAGAAGCCCTCACCATTCCGGTACCGCATGTGATTTTCCTGTGTAAAGTCTGGATGCCGCCTGTGTCGGTCCGCCGGATAGGCTCGGTGCCGTGAAGCGACTGCCTGGAAATCTCACCGCGGCCGTCGCGGCATTTCTTCTGGCTGTTCCGCTCGCTGTCGTGCTTGGCGGAGCGGCGATCGACGGGCCGGCGGAGGCCCCAGCAGGAGTGCAGGATTTCACGTTCGACTTGTACTCGGCCGACTACTACCTCGCGCGCGACGCCGAAGGCCACTCGACGCTGCGCACCGTGGAGACGTTCGTCGCGAGATTCCCCGACGTCGACCAGAACCGGGGCATGATCCGCGCCATCCCGAACGACTACGACGGCGTTCCCTTGCACACGACCGTGCTGTCGGTTGTGGATGAGAGGGGCGTCGCAGTGCCGTACGAGGAAACGGTCGCCGGCGGGTTCACCGAACTCGCACTCGGAACCGACGAGTACGTTCACGGGCGCACCACCTACACGATCAGCTACACGCAACACAACGTGGTGAGGGCATTTCCGGACACGAACGACGACGAGTTCTACTGGGACACGAACGGCACAGGGTTCAACCAGCCGTTCGGGTCCGTTTCGGCGCGCGTCCACCTCGACCCGGCTCTCACCGAGTTCCTGACCGGCAACACCGCGTGCTACCGCGGCGCGCAGGGTTCGGCGGACACCTGCCAGATCACCCACGCACAGGATGCCGCTGGCGACCTGTTCACGGCATCCGTGCGAAACCTCGGGCCGGGCGAGAACCTCACCGTGGTCATCGGGTTCACGCTGGGAACATTCGTCCAGGTGCCCGCAGAGGAGAACAGCAACGGAGGCGATCCGCTGGCCCCGTTCCAGCCGCAGTTCACCCCGGCACCGTGGTGGTCGACTCTCGGCGCGATCCTCGCCTCGGCCTTCGCCGTTCTCGGCTCGGCGTTCACCATTGTCTGGCGGTTCGTCACGCCGAAGTCCGCCAAGGGCCGGGGCATCATCATCCCGCAGTACACGGTGCCGAAGGATCTGAATCTTCTCGAGGCCGCGGACATCCTCGGACGCCGGTGGTCCGGGGTCCCTGCGCAAATCGTGAGCTTCGCCGTGCGGGGAAAGCTGCGCATCCTCGACTATCCCGTGACCCGGAGCGGCGCAACGTACACGCTTCAGTTGCTCGACGACACCGGCGTCGACGAGGAGGAGCGGGCCCTGCTTGCCGCGATTTTCGGCTCTCTCGATGTCGGCGCGGTGCAGGAGGTGGGCGTGATCGAGGACGCGGCGGCCCGTGCGATCAGTTCGGTGAGTGCCCGCGCCCGCGGTCGTGTGATCGGCAGAGGTTTCAAGGCGAAGCGGAAGTCGCGCGTCGGATTCATTCTCGCCGGCGTGATGTTTCTGCTCATTTTCGTGGCCGCCGCGTTCTTCCTGTTCGCCGCGTTCTCCTTCGCCTTCAGCGGGTGGTGGCTCCTGGCCATCTTCCTTTCCTTCCTCGCCGTGTTCGTGTGCGCCGGTTTCGCCTGGCGCCCGGCAGTGCTGACCGAATCCGGGGCCGAGCGGCGGGACTACCTGCTGGGAATGCGCGACTACCTGCAGCTCGCCGAGGCCGACCGGTTTCGGATGCTGCAAAGCCCGGAAGGCGCCGAGCGCGTTCGCGTGGAGGGGCTCGACGTCACGAAACCCGCCGACAAGGTGAAACTGTACGAAAAGCTCCTGCCGTTCGCGGTGCTGTGGGGAATCGAGCGGGAGTGGGCGAAAGAACTCACCATCGCCTACGGGGATGCGGCGCCCGACTGGTTCGTGTCGCGCAACGGATTCGATCCGATCCTGTTCTCCAGCGCCCTCAGCACCCTCTCCACGACGAGCATCGCCCGGTCAACCCCGTCGACCTCCTCCGGCTCATCGTGGTCGGGCAGCGGCGGCGGCAGCTTTTCCGGCGGTTCCGGCGGCGGGGGCTTCTCCGGCGGTGGCGGCGGAGGCGGAGGCGGCGGAGGGCGTTAGCGGTCGCGGTACGCTGGAACCCCAGCAATTTTCGGAGGTTTCATGTCGCGCACGCTCGATCTCGCCGTGATTGCCGGCGACGGAATCGGACCTGAAGTGATCGCCCAGGCGGTGATCGCGCTGCGCGCTGCGATGCCCTCCGACGCGACGGTCACGACCACCGAGTATCCGTTCGGCGCCGCCCACTACCTCGCCACCGGCACGATTCTGGGCGACGACGATCTTGCTGCGCTGCAACAGCACGATGCCATCCTTCTCGGCGCGGTCGGCGGCGACCCCCGGGACGAGCGTCTCGCCGGAGGCATCATCGAACGCGGACTCCTGCTCAAGTTGCGCTTCGCGTTCGACCACTACGTGAACCTTCGACCGACCCTGATCCTGCCGGGGGTGGAAAGTCCGCTGCGCGACCCCGGTGTTGTCGATTTCGTGGTCGTGCGGGAAGGCACGGAGGGACCGTACGCCGGCACCGGCGGCAGCATCCGCACCGGAACACCGCACGAGATCGCGAGCGAAGTGAGCGTCAACACCGCGTTCGGCGTGGAGCGGGTCGTGCGTTTCGCGTTTGACAAGGCGGAATCCCGTCGCAGGAAGCTCACCCTCGTGCACAAGACGAACGTGCTGGTGTTCGCAGGCTCGCTGTGGCAGCGCACCGTCGATGCTGTCGCGGCGGAGCATCCGGATGTGGAGGTCGGCTACCAGCACGTCGATGCGGCGACGATTCACTTGGTCACAAATCCGAGTAGATTTGACGTGATCGTCACCGACAACCTCTTTGGCGACATCATCACCGATCTGGCGGGCGCTATCAGCGGCGGCATCGGTTTGGCGGCATCCGGAAACATCAACCCGGACGGCGCCCACCCCAGCATGTTCGAGCCGGTTCACGGTTCCGCCCCGGACATTGCCGGCAAGAATGTGGCCGACCCCACAGCGGCCATCCTCTCGGCGGCGCTCCTGCTCGAGCAGCAGGGGTATCCGGAAGCGGCGGCGAAGGTGACCGCAGCGGTGACCGCGGACCTCGCCGAACGGGGAACCGGGCACCGCGCGACGAGCGATATCGGCGCCGCAATCGCCGAACGCATCGCCCAGAACTAGACCAACCACTACCGACCGGAATTTCACGAAGGACCGACCATGACGAACACCACGGACACCGCCGACACCGCCACCGCGGATGCTGGTGCGACGAAACTCGACTGGGAGGTCACCCGGAACCTGGTCGCCGTAAGCCCGCAGGAGCGGGCGGAAATCCTTGCGAACCCCGGCTTCGGCACGCACTTCACCGACCACATGGTCGACATCTGCTGGTCGGAGCGCGGCGGGTGGCACCGGCCGCGCGTGCAACCGTATGGGCCGATCACGCTCGACCCGGCGGCGGCCGTGCTGCACTACGGGCAGGAGATCTTCGAAGGGCTGAAGGCGTACCGGCACGCGGATGGTTCCGTCTGGTCGTTCCGGCCCGAAGCGAATGCTGCCAGGATGCAGCGTTCGGCACGGCGCCTTGCCCTCCCCGAACTTCCCAGCGAGTACTTCCTCGACGCGTTGAAGCAGCTCATCGCGGTTGACAGCGAGTGGGTTCCGTCCGCGCCGGAGACGAGCCTGTACCTGAGGCCCTACATGTTCGCGAAGGAGGCGTTCCTCGGGGTGCGGCCCGCGCACAAGGTGGCTTTCTACGTGATTGGCAGCCCCGCCGGCGCGTACTTCCACGGCGGGATCGCGCCCGTCTCGATCTGGCTGTCCACGAATTACGCCCGCGCGGGCAAAGGCGGAACCGGAGCGGCGAAGACCGGCGGCAACTATGCGTCGTCCCTCATCGCGCAGGCTGAGGCAACCGAGCAGGGTTGCGCGCAGGTCATGTTCCTGGACTCGGCCGAAGGGAAATACCTCGAGGAGCTTGGCGGAATGAACATCGTGCTCGTCTACACGGACGGCACGCTTGTGACCCCGCAGTCGGACAGCATCCTCGAAGGCATCACGCGGGATTCGGTCCTGCAGCTCGCCCGGGATCGCGGGCACACCGTCGAGCAGCGGCGGGTCACGATCGACGAGTGGCGCGACGGTGCGGCATCCGGAGAGATCGTCGAGGTGTTCGCGTGCGGCACGGCGGCCGTCGTCACGCCCATCGCCCAGCTGAAGGCGGCCGACTTCACGATCGGCTCCGCGGATGCCGCGGCGGGCGAGTTCACGATGTCGCTGCGCACGGAACTCACCGACATCCAGTACGGGCGCGCAGAGGACCGCCACGGCTGGCTGACGAGGCTCAGCCAGTGAGGATCGCGCGCTTCAGCGTCTCCGGCGACGACCCGCGCTTCGGGATCGTGGACGACGAAGAGCTCGTCGTGCTCGCGGGAGACCCGATGTTCAGCGGTTTCGGCACGACGGGGGAGCGGGTCGCGCTCGCCGATGCGAAGCTGCTCGCGCCGGTCATCCCGAGGTCCAAGGTTGTGTGTGTCGGCATGAACTATGCCGCGCACAAGGCGGAGCTGCACGCGGATACCCCGAACAATCCGCTCATCTTCCTGAAGCCGAATACTGCGGTGATCGGGCCGGGCGACACGATTCAGATTCCGCCGGTGGACGGCCGAATCGTGCACGAGGGCGAACTCGCGATCGTGATCGGCAGCATCGCGAAGCTCGTGAACGCCGCGGACTGGAAGGATTACGTGTTCGGCTACACGATTGCGAACGACATTTCGGCGCGCGACGTCATGTTCGCGGATGGACAGTGGGCGCGGGCGAAAGGCTACGACACGTTCTGCCCGCTCGGGCCGTGGATCGAGACTGAACTCGACACGAGCAGCCTGGAGATCCAAACCTTCGTGGACGGCGAGCCGCGCCGCCACGGCAACACCGCGGACATGCTGTACAAGATTCCGGAGATCATCGAGTTCGCCTCGAGCGTGTGGACGCTACTGCCCGGCGACGTGATCTGCACGGGGACTCCTGCCGGCCTCGGCGGGTTCACGGATGGCCAGACCGTCGACATCACGATCGAGGGCATCGGCACGCTGAGCAACCCCGCGCGCAACCGCTGACTTTCCGCCGCAGGCATCCGATCAGCGCGGGGTTTCGTCCTCTCCGCGCGAGTCGTTACTTCCGCCGTGAAGACGGAACCCCGCGCTGATCCGAGGACTGGGCCGCGGGTGGGGACTGGGCCGAGGATGGGGGCGAGACGACCGTTGGGCAGAATTGCCCACACGAATTGCGGTAGTAGGCATGACAAGGTAGCGTGTTATGCATGACAGCGGATGTTGGCTCCCAACTGCGCAAGGGAGTGGTCGAGTATTGCGTGCTCGGACTTCTCGCGCGGGAGCCGATGTACGGCTGGCAGCTCGCGGAACTGCTCACCGGGCGTGGGCTTATCGCGAGCATCGGCACGCTGTATCCGATGCTCACGCGGCTTCGAACTCAAGGTCTCGTGAGCAGTTTTGACCGGGCGTCCGATGCCGGGCCGGTGCGCAAGTACTACCGACTGACAGGTGCCGGTACTGGCGAGCTTGAAGTCTTTCGCGAGCAGTGGGCACCCTTCGCGAGCACCGTCAATGAACTTATCGAAAAGGACAGCACATCATGAGTCACGAGAGTCAGCCGCAAGTCGTGCGCAGTTACCTGAGCGAACTCGAGAAGGCGCTCGACGGTGTTCCGCGCGAGGTCGCGAAGGAGATCACCGATGGTGTCGCGGAGGAACTCGACGGCCTCAATGCGGCCGCCGCGGCGACGCGAATTGAGGAGCTGGGGGACCCGGCATTCATCGCGGCGGAAGCGCGAACGGCCTCGGAAGCTGACCGTCCCGTTGCGATGGCGCAAGGTTCCACGGTATCTGGAACGCCGGCAACTGTGACGCCGCGCACGGAAGAGCGATGGTACATCGTCGTCGCGAGCCTGCTGGTGGCCGCGGGCGGCGTCGTCATTCCGCTGCTCGGCTGGATCGCCGGAATCGTCATGGTGTGGATGTCAAAGTCCTGGCGCACGTGGGAGAAGTGGGTGGGAATGCTCGCCCCGTTAGCTGTGCCGGGCATCCTGTTCCTTGGCTCCCTGCTCATTTCGGCGTTCGCTCCCAGCAACTTCACGTGGTGGCACCTTGCCATTCTCTCGATACTTTTTGTTCCCTTCCTGTCCGGGATGTGGCTGTTGTGGCGGGGACTACGCAAACAGGGCGCGCCGGCACGGTAGCAACGCGCGGTGGACGGAGCGCTGAGAGAGGAGACCCCGGTATGAGCACGCAAAACCCCCCCCGCAAGTCGTGCGCAGTTATCTGAGCCAACGGGAAACTGCATTGGACGGAGTGCCCAGTCAGGCACGCCAAGCAATTCTGGACGGGGCAGTCGAGGAGCTGGCCGGGCTGGACGCGGAAGCCGCCGCTGCACGCATCGACGAGTTGGGCGACCCAGAATTCATCGCCGCGGAAGCGCGCGCCGATTCCGGGCTCCCCAAGCGGCTCCCCAAGCGGCAGCGCCAGTAGCAGCCGCAGGTCGCCGCACCGGCGATGCGCGCTGGTACATCGTGGTCGCAAGCATGCTTGTCGCGTTCGGTGGTGTCGTCGTGCCCTTGCTTGGCTGGCTGTCCGGGTTCGCGATGATGTGGGCGTCGAAGAGTTGGCGGTTGTGGGAGAAGTGGGTGGCCACGCTGACGCCGCCCCTTGTTGTCGCGTTTTTGGTGCTGATTTTTGGACTGCTGCGCGGTGTTGGTGGCGGTTCGGATCCGTCCGTGCCAGAACCCCAGCTTCCGTTCCTTTTCGATGTGTGGTGGTCCTACCTGCTGCAGGCGATCGTGCTCAATGCGATAGTGGGTATCTGGCTGCTGTGGAGGGGGTTGCGTCGGGCGAAAGCACTGCCAGCCTAGAATTGCAGGGATGACTGCCACTTCTGCTCCCGCTCCCGTGACCACAGCGACGGGGTCCGACATCCGGGTACGGTTCTGCCCGTCGCCGACCGGGACGCCGCACGTCGGCCTCATCCGCACGGCGCTATTCAACTGGGCGTACGCGCGCCACACGGGCGGCACACTCATTTTCCGCATCGAAGACACGGATGCGGCGCGCGACAGCGAAGAAAGCTACGAGCAATTGCTCGACGGCCTGTCCTGGCTCAACATCACGTGGGATGAAGGCGAAGGCGTCGGCGGGCCGCACGGGCCGTACCGCCAGTCGCAGCGCGACGACATCTACCAGGGCGTCATCGAGAAGCTGCGCGCGTCCGGACACCTGTATGAGAGCTTCGCGACGGGTGAGGAGATCGAGGCGCGCAACGTCGCGAACGGCCGCGACCCCAAGCAGGGCTACGACAACTTCGAGCGCGACCTCACCGACGAGCAGCGTGCCGCCTACCGTGCGGAGGGCCGCGAACCGGCACTGCGCTTGCGCGTGCCCGACACCGACCTGAGCTTCACCGACCTTGTGCGGGGCGACATCACGTTCCCGGCAGGAAGCTTCACGGATTTCGTCGTCGTTCGGCCGAATGGCAAACCGCTCTACACGTTCGTGAATCCGGTCGACGATGCACTCATGGGAGTCACCCACGTCTTGCGCGGCGAAGACCTGCTCTCCAGCACGCCCCGTCAAATCGCCATGTACCACGCTCTCATCGAGATCGGCGTCGCGAGCGCGATCCCGCGCTTCGGCCACCTTCCGTACGTCATGGGCGACGGAAACAAGAAGCTCTCCAAGCGGGACCCCGAGTCGAGCCTGTTCCACCACCGCGACCGCGGCTTCATCCCCGAAGGGCTCATCAACTATTTGGCGCTCCTCGGCTGGTCGATCGCCGCCGACCGCGACGTGTTCACGATCGACGACATGGTGGCCGCGTTCGACATCGCCGACGTGAACCCGAACCCGGCCCGCTTCGACCTGAAAAAAGCGGAGTCGATCAACGGCGACCACATCCGCATGCTCGCGGTGGACGACTTCGCCGACCGGATGCTGCCCTACCTCGGCGACCTCGTGAAGACGGACGCGCAGCGCGAACTTCTGCACCGCGCCGCGCCGCTCGTGCAGGAGAGGATGCAGCTGCTCGGCGAAGCGCCGGGGTTGCTCGCGTTCCTGTTCACCGCCGACGACGACCTTGAATTCGAGGCGGATGCCCTGCCCGGAGAGGGCGGGCCGAGCGTGCTGGCGATCTCCACCCGAGCGCTCTCTGCCCTCGACGACTGGACGGTGCCCGCCATTGAGGCGACGCTGCGCGGCGCCCTCATCGACGAACTCGGGCTGAAGCCGCGGCTCGCCTTCGGCCCGCTGCGCACCGCGATCTCCGGTCGCCGCATCAGCCCGCCGCTGTTCGAATCCATGGAACTGCTCGGCAAGGAATCCACGCTCGCACGAATTTTGAGGCTGGCCAACCGGTTGTGACCGCTGCGCCACCGGTGCGCGCACGGGCATCCCCGTGCCGCGAGCGCCGGACTCCGCGGCGCACTCCTAGTGCGATCGTGCCCTCAAGTGCTGCTGCATGAGCGCCTCCGTTTCCTCATCACTCAGGTCGTCCAGCGTCCTGGCTTCCTTGCGATCCACCCTTTGCCATCGCAGGAACAGCACGAACAGCACGGGGATATCGGCAATTTCGGCGATGAACCACAGGAAGTCTCCCGACAAGTGCTGGTCATGCAAACGGGAGGGGAACCACGGGGGGAGCGCACCGAGCACCGGTGCGACGTGGTCCAGGATCGAGTTGTTGAGTCGGAGCAGGATGCCGGGAATCGCATCAATCACGAGCTCGACGAACACGAGAAAAAACTCCACTGTGATGAAAAAACTCGTGCGCTGGGTGGTCTGCTCAATGATGGGCAACACCATCAGGATGCCGACGGCAGGCACCAGAACGGTAATGAGTGCCTGCGCGATCGGGCTCCCTCTCAGATTCCCCGCAATCGGGGTGAGGAACACGAGAAACGCGCCGAGGGCGAACAGGGGCGCGAACACTGCGTTGCCGAACAAGCGCACGAGCCTCGAGTCGAGCACGGCATCCATCACCTTCCTGGGCAACCCGCCAAGCACGCGTCTGGCGAGAGTGATGGGCAGCCCGAGGCTGATGAGGCCGGGTACCGCGAAGAGGAGGAGTGCGATGCGCGTGGTGAACGCCCAGCGCAACTCCCCGCTGTACACGCCGAGGAAGCCGAGGTTGACGACGGCGAAGCTGCCAAGGCCCAGCAGGTAGAAACCGAGCGTGGGAAGGAGCGGCCATCGTTCGCCGCGGCGGCCGAGAGCCACAATTCCGCCACCGTAGAGCAGTGCGGCGACAACGAGAACGACGACGGTCAGCGGGTCAAGTTGCCAGGTTTCGAGAAACACCAGGATGGGCGGCGTCGGAGTCTCCGTTCGTGGGGATGCATTCGAATTCTCGCACCACAACCTGACCGGTGAGCACCGCGAGCATCATTCGATGGCGGGATATTCGGCAACTGAGGCTGAGATTTCGTTCTTCCACGGATCGTCGAAGGAAATCGTTCGCCCGTCATCGCGGATGCTGATCCGCTCGGCGACGAGACGTTCGCGCAGCGCCCCGAGGTCATCCGGTGTCGGCACCTGGATTGCGACCTCGCCGAGACCGAGCGCGGGAGAGCGGTCGCGCGCTCCGCGGCTCTGCCACGTGTTCATGCCGAGGTGGTGGTGGTACCCGCCCGCGGCGACGAACAGCGCCTGCGAACCGAACTCGGCCGTCACTTCGAAGCCGAGGATGTCCGAGTAGAACTTCCGCGCCGTCGGGACGTCGCCGACCTTCAAGTGCACGTGCCCGACCGTGGTGGAGGAGAGGACTTGTGCGCTGGCAACACCGGAGAGGTGGGTGTGCAGGAACACGTTGGGGTCGAGGTATTTTGTATCCATCGTGACCCGGGATCCGTCCCACCGCCAGGTGCTGCGCGGCCGATCCCAATAGAGTTCGACGCCGTTGCCTTCGGGGTCGTCGAAGTACAGGGCTTCGGAGACTAGGTGATCCGCGCTTCCGGTGAAGGACCGTGGATACTTCGTGGCCACGGAGTGCAGTGCGCGGGCGAGATCTGCCTGAGTTTCAAACAGCAGTGCTGTGTGGAAGAGGCCCGCCGCACCGTCAGGGGCATGCTTGAGGAGAGGGGAGTGCTCCAGCACGACCGATGGTCCGCCCGATCCGAGGACGACTCGGTCGCCGTTCTGAGACAACACTGCCAGGCCGACGCCGTCCCGGTAGAACGCCGTCATGGCATCCAGATCGGCAACCTTCAGAGTCACGGCGCCCACGTTCGTGCCCGCGCTGATCACATCATCTGGGGACATTGCCCATCCTTCTTCCACACCGGCCGTCCCGTCGATCTTCTCACCCACCCCGGGTGTGGCGCTGGGGCGGCCAGGCGTGAGTGACTCGGTGACGCTCCCGCCGACCTCCTCCGAAGAGCGTTCGGGTACGCTAAAGTAGACAGTCGGCCCGGGTCCGCCCGGAACCGGTGGGGTATGGTGTAATTGGCAACACGGAAGATTCTGATTCTTTTGTTCTTGGTTCGAGTCCAGGTACCCCAGCCATAGATTAGCCATCATCAGGCGCCCGCGTGGCGCGGGCCACCGTCAGACGGACTTTCCGCGCTCGCTCAGCGAATCCGGTATTGCGGCAGTTCGAGGGGGAGTTGCGCGTCGGCCGGGCGATCGGGGATTCTGCCGTATCCGTCGCGGGCGACGAGGCGGGCGACACCGACGATGGAGGTCACAACGCCGGCGAGGATGAGAATGACGAAAATCAATGTAATGTTCATGGCAGAAATGCTATGTCTGGCTATTTCCTGCCACTAGTGGCACTATAGCCATAGTTCGTCAATTTTCTGCCAGGAGTTCCCCATGCTGAAAAACATCGTTGTACTGGCCATCCCCGGCATCGCGCCGTTCGAATTCGGCGTCATTTGCGAAGTGTTCGGCGTCGACCGCAGCGAAAGCGGCGGCCCCGCATTCGACTTCACGATCGCCACCGCGAAACCCGGCCGCGTGCCCACCAACCTCGGGTTCGACGTGGTCGTCGAGAACAATCTCAGCGCCGCAGCTGATGCCGACCTCATCGCCGTCCCGGCGCACGCGCTCGACGGCGTCGATGAGGCATACCTCGACGTCATCCGCGCAGCCGAGAAGCGCGGCGCCTGGGTGTTGAGCGTGTGCAGCGGCGCGTTCGTGCTCGCCCAGGCCGGCATCCTGGATGGCCGCCGCAGCACGACCCACTGGATGTACACCGACAAGCTCGCGGAGCGCTACCCGCACACCGTGGTCGACCCCGACGTGCTGTTCGTCGAGGACCGCGGTGTCGTCACGAGCGCCGGAACCGCATCGGGGATCGACGCCGCACTGCACATCGTGCGCAAGGAGCTCGGCGCATCCGCCGCAAACGTCATCGCGCGCCGGATGGTGGTGCCGCCGCAGCGCGACGGAGGCCAGTCCCAGTACATCGAAGCGCCGATCGTGGCGTGCACGAGCGACTCTCTCGCCCCCATCACCGACTGGATGGTTCAGCACCTCGACGAGGAACTCAGCGTTGACGAACTGGCGAAGCGCGCCCTCATGTCGAGCCGGACCTTCGCACGGAAATTCCGGGCCGAAACCGGAACGACGCCGGCAGCCTGGCTGAACCGGCAACGGCTGCTTCGCGCCCAGCAACTGCTTGAGCAGACGGATTACGGGCTCGAGCAGATCGCGTCCGAGACGGGGTTCGGGGTGGCGGCGGTCATGCGCCACCACTTCGTGAAGACGCTGCAGACGACCCCGGCAGCCTATCGACGCACGTTCGGCGAGCGCATCCCGGCCTGAGTGGTCAGTCGAGCTTCACCGGTTTGAACTTCACCGGCGCAAGCCACCACGTGACGACCACGGCCGTGATGGCGCCGGCCGCCATGATCGACGCGAGCACGACAATCTGGAATCGCCCGGCCTCGATCGGGGAAACCCCGCCGAAGATTGCGCCGACGAACGCTCCGGGCAACGTCACCAGTCCCGTGGTTTTCGTCTGGTCGATGGAGGGTACGAGCGCGTTGTAGATCGCCCTGCGCCCGAGCTCGAGCGTGGACTGCCGCGGCGTCGCGCCGAGGGCAAGCCAACCTTCGACATCCTCCCAATGGTCGGTGACAGCTTCAGAGATGTTTCGCCCGGACAGTGTGGCGATCGTCATCGCGTTGCCGATCACGATGCCACCGATGGCGAGGGCGTATCGTGCCGACAATTCGATCGCGCCGGTCGCGAAAACAACCCCGAGCGTCACGGAAACGCCGAGAGCCATCGCGCTGGCAATCAGCGACGCGTGGCGCCAGGACCAGCCGATGCGCCGTGTGGACGTGAGGGCGGCAATCGTGAACATCACGAAAAGCGCGACGCCGACCCAGAAACCGCTCGTGATGACGCCGGCCAGGATGACGCTGATGGCGGCGAGTTGAACCACGCCGCGCAGGATCGCCAGGAGGGGTGCCCAGCGGTGGGGGACGCCATACCAGGCCAGCACTGCCGTACCGATGGCAGACAATATGAGGACGCCGGCGAGCGTGGGAAGAAGGTCGGGCAGGTTCACCGTGTCACCGACATTGAGTACTCCGTTGCGTCGTGAATCGGACTAAAGGTCGAGAGATTCCCCGGGCGCCAGCGGGAAGAACGTGCCGCCGCCAGCCTCCGTCGCGACCTGGATACGCGCGTTGGACATTGACTTCCCCGCGGTGGAGAGCACCATTTCGTGAACAGCGAAGCTTCGTCTGGGGGCGACGGCCGCCACGAAGTCCATGACCTCGCCGATCTTCAGCCACGGAGCACCGGCCGGAACGGCGAGAGTCCCGACCTCGACGCCCTGCGGAATCGTGTACGAGTCGCCGGCGTAGTACAGCTCGTCGTTGATCAGGACGCCCACATTGTCGACGACGGGAATCGACGAGTGGATGACCGCGTGCTCGCTGCCGAAGAAGCGGAGCGTGAACGGGTTGACACTGACCGTGTCGCCGTCCTGGACGACCTCCACCGTGAATGCGGATGCCGCCGCCGCGACGCCCGCGGGGCCGAAGATCCGTGCATCCGGGTTGCGGTGAAGAATCTCCTCCAGCTGGTCGCTCGTCCAGTGGTCCTGGTGTTCGTGGGTGATGACGATCGCCACCACATCGTTCAGCCCGACGAGAAGCGTCGTGAAGCTGCCCGGGTCGACCACGAGCATTTTGCCTGCACTTTCGACGAGGAGGCACGCGTGCTCCTGCTTGGTAACCTTCATGGCGCCATTTTACGGTTCGAAAACCCGGAGACACTTTTCTGCCGATAACGCACGGGCGGGTCGTTTGCGGCCATAATCATGGGATGACGACGACAAAACCGAAACGGGTCGTCGTCGCCATCAATCCGCAGGCGTCCTTCGGCAAGTCCCGTGCGGTCGGCCCAGCCGCCGTTGCGGCGCTTCGGTCGGCAGGGCACGAGGTTGCGAGCCTCACCGAAGCCGACTTCGAGCAGCTGCGGCACTCGGCAGGGAGTGCACTTGCCTCGAATCCGGATGCCCTCGTCGTCGTCGGCGGGGACGGAATGGTCAATCTCGGCGTGAACCTCGTCGCGGATACGACGATTCCGCTCGGCATCGTCCCCTCCGGTACCGGGAACGACGTGTCGAGGGGCCTCGGCATCCCGATCAGGAATCCCGATCGTGCCATTCAATCGCTGCTGGCAGCGCTCGACGCACCGCCCCGCATCATCGATGCGGGGTTCGTCACGAGAAGCGACGGGTCGACGAGTTGGTTCGCTGGCGTGTTCTCCGCCGGCTTCGACGCGATCGTCAACGAACGCGCCAATCAGATGCGCTGGCCCCGCGGCCCCCAGCGTTACAACCTCGCCCTTCTGCGCGAGCTCGCGATGCTGAAGCCCATCCACTATCGGCTCACCCTGGACGGCGAAAGCCTCGAAACGGATGCGGTCCTCGTTGCGGTCGCCAACAACGTGTCTCTCGGCGGCGGCATGCTCATCACGCCGGAGGCGAAAATCGACGACGGCCTTCTCGACGTGTTCGTCGTGCAGCCGCTGTCGCGCACCGCGTTCCTGCGGATCTTCCCCCGTGTGTTCAAGGGCACGCACGTGACCGACGCGCGCGTGTCGATTCGGCGGGCACGCCGCATCCGTGTCGACGCGGACAATGTGGTCGCCTACGCGGACGGCGAGCGGGTTGCCGGGTTGCCGCTCGATGTCGAGGTTCGCCCGGGCGCGCTCAGGGTGTTGGCGTAGGGGAGGGTGTCGCAGGAGCCGACGGCGAGGCGTTCGCCAGCTGGTCGGGGTCCGTCGAGATGCACGAATAGAGCTGGTCGGCGTTCGGTTTGTCGTCTTTCGGGAACACCAGGAACTCCTGCTTGGGCCTCGTGTCGCTCTTCACGCTGCTTTTGAACGTGTCGAAGAGTGACGAGCACGACGCGGACACGGCGTTCTGCAGTGACCCGGCAGACGAAACGTCAGCAGTCGTGAGCGTGCCCTGGCCGATGACGATGTATTTGTGGCTCAGCTCGCACGGCATCACGGTGACCTGTTCGACGATGCTGCCATCGGCGGAGTTGAAACTGAAACAGTCGTGGATCTTCAGGTCGCGCGCGGAAATGGCGGTGCTCTGGGTGACGCGGCCGTTGCTGTCTCTCGGCGGTCCGGGGTTCAGGAGGGAGCATCCGCCAAGGAGAAGCCCAACTCCGATCACTGCCGCCGCGCTCAGCAGTTTCCTGCGCATCCTGTCCTCCCCGCCAGATCCGCCGAACCATTTTTGTCGGCCCGCACCTCTATGGCATACTCAATTAGTCCGCCCACTACGGCCCCATCGTATAGCGGCCTAGTACGCCGCCCTCTCACGGCGGTAACGCGGGTTCGAATCCCGCTGGGGTCACCACCATAGTTACCGGACGACAGTACCTGCGCAACCTTCGCTGCCGCGCGTCGCGATCCGCTACGATTGCGGGAACGAAGGGGAGTATCCCGATTCGCCGCAGTCGTCAGGACGGTCAGCAACGGCGCTGGCCCGGATGCGGTGGTGCCGAGTTCGCTCGGCACGGGAGAGACTTTCGATCCTCTCTTGACCCTTCATGATCGGAAGTCCCTGTGGAACTGACCATCCCCGCCTGGTTCGAGTGGGGCTCGCTGATCGTCATGAGCCTCATCATCATTGCCGACCTCATCCTCGCGTACAGCCGGCCGCACATCCCGAGCGTGCGCGAGTCCAGCCTGTGGGTCGGCTTCTATGTCGCCCTCGCGCTCGTGTTCGCAGGCCTCCTCGTGTGGCTCGGCGATGTGGAACACGCGGGCCAGTTCGTGGCGGGCTGGCTCACCGAATACAGCCTGAGCATCGACAACCTGTTCGTGTTCCTGCTGATCATGGCGCAGTTCAAGGTGCCGAAGAAGTATCAGCAGGAAATCCTCATGGTGGGCATCCTGATCGCCCTCATCCTGCGCGCGATCTTCATCCTCATCGGCGCGCAGCTCATCGAAAGTTTCAGCTGGATCTTCTACATTTTCGGAGCGTTTCTGCTGTACACGGCCTGGAAGCAGGCGTTCACCGGCTTCGAGGACGACGTGCAGACGGAGAACAAGATCATCCGGATGCTTCGGAAACGCGTCGCGATCACCGAAACGTTCGACGGCGGCAAACTGCGCACGACAGTGGACGGCACACGCATGTTCACCCCCGTGCTCGTGGTGATTGTGGCGCTCGGCGCGACCGACCTCGTGTTCGCGCTCGACTCCATCCCGGCGATCTTCGGGATCACCCAGAATGCATTCCTCGTGTTCTCCGCGAACGTGTTCGCCCTCATGGGGCTGCGCCAGCTGTACTTCCTGCTCGGCGACCTCATCGATCGGCTCGTCTACCTGCACTACGGGATCGCGTTCATTCTCGGGTTCATCGGGGTGAAGCTCGTGTTCCACGCGCTCCACAAGAACGAGCTTCCGTTCCTGAACGGAGGGCAGCCGATTCAGTGGGTGCCGGAGATCAGCACGTGGCTTTCCCTCGTCGTCATCGTCGGCGCGATGGCGGTCGCGACGATCGCGAGCCTCGTGAAGTTGCGGCAGGATCGCCGAAAGTTGAACGCCTGACGCGGTTGCGGATCGGCGCCCTGTGCGTCACGCAGCGTCGAGGCGCGCCGCGGCGAGCTGCTCCGCGGCCTCCAGCGTCGTGATGCCCTTCTCGGCCGAGTCGCGGAAAATCGTGGCGACCACGTCGCCGATCTGGGTGACCCGAGCCGAAATCGCGGCAGCATCCGCGTTCGGGCGCATCGCCATGTCGAGGTAGATCACCCCTCCGCCGTTCACGACGAAGTCCGGTGCCCACAGGATGCCGCGCGCTGCGAGCTGCCCTGCGCCGGAGTGCTCGGCGAGCTGGTTGTTCGCCGCGCCGACCACGCCGCGCACCGCCAGTTCCTCAATCACCCGAGGCGTCAGAACGCCACCGAGACCGCACGGCACGAACAGGTCGGCATCGACCGTGTGCGCGGACGGCACCTCCACCCAGTTCGCTCCGATGGACTCCGCGAGATCCTTCTTGCCCATGTTCACGTCGGTCACGGTCAACGTCGCACCCTCGGCGGCGAGCCGCTTCGCGAGCCTCCCGCCGACCTGGCCGAGACCGGAGATGACGATGTGACGACCAACGACGTCCGTGCTCCCGTACAAGGCGTCGAGCGTCGCGAGGATGCTCGCGTGCACGCCCTCGCTCGTGGCATCCGCGGGCTCGCCGACGCCGCCCTGCTCCGGCGGCAGGCCGCACACGTGCTTCGTGCGCTCGGCCACGACAGACATGAGCTCGGCGCTCGTACCGACATCCTCCGCCGTCATGTACACGCCGCCGAGGCTCTCCACCGCGTCGCCGAGGTCGAGCATCGCGTCGCGCTTCTGCTCATCGGAGAGCGCAGTGCCCATGGGCAGGTGGATGACCGCCTTGCCGCCGCCACGATTCAGGCCCGCCGCCGCATTCTTGAGGGTCATCGCCGCGGAAAGGCGCAGCGAGTCGGCTACCGCATCCGTCCAGTTCTCGTATTGCCACACTCGCGCCCCGCCGAGCGCCTGCCCGAGCTTCGTCGAATGCACCGCGACGCTGATCACCAGCCCCGACCTCGGGCCGGTGGTGATGAGAACTCGCTCGTGTTCGAAAGGGATGGTGGAGAGGGGATCAGGCGACATCGCAGTAACTCCTTGAAGCTGGCCTTGTGGGCACGCGAATGCGGCGCGATCGTGGGCGCCACGATACGCATCCTAGCCGCGAGAGCGCGCCAGTAGACTGGAATGATCGAATTCCGCGCACCCCCGCGCGGTTTTGGGCAGGAACGAGGCACGACTGTGGGCAGGACGCTGGCGGAGAAGGTGTGGGACGACCACATCGTGGCAAAGGGCACCGACGGGGCCCCCGACCTTCTCTACATCGACCTCCACCTCATCCACGAGGTGACCTCCCCGCAGGCGTTCGACGGACTGCGGATGGCCGACCGCCCGGTGCGCCGTCCCGACCTCACGATCGCCACCGAAGACCACAACACCCCGACCCTCAACATCACGAAGCAAATCGCCGACCCGGTGAGCCGCATCCAGATCGAGACGCTGCGCCGCAACTGCAAGGAGTTCGGCGTTCGGCTGCACCCGCTCGGCGACATCGAGCAGGGCATCGTGCACGTCGTCGGACCGCAACTGGGACTGACGATGCCCGGCATCACCGTGGTGTGCGGCGACAGCCACACGTCGACCCACGGCGCATTCGGGGCGATCGCGTTCGGCATCGGCACGAGCGAAGTGGAACACGTGCTCGCCACCCAGACCCTGCCGCTCAAGCCGTTCAAGACGATGGCGGTGACCGTGGACGGCGAGCTGCGCGACGGCGTGACCTCGAAGGACATCATCCTCGCCGTCATCGCGAAAATCGGCACCGGCGGCGGCCAGGGATACGTGATCGAGTACCGCGGCAGCGCCATCCGCGCGCTCTCCATGGAGGGCCGCATGACGATCTGCAACATGTCGATCGAGGCTGGCGCGCGCGCCGGAATGGTCGCGCCGGACCAGGCCACGTACGACTACCTGAAGGGCAAACCGCACGCGCCGAAAGGTGAAGACTGGGACGCCGCGCTCGCGTACTGGCAGACGCTGCCCACCGACGACGACGCCGTGTTCGACGCCGAGGTGTTCCTCAACGCGAGCGAACTCGAACCGTTCGTCACGTGGGGCACGAACCCGGGCCAGGGGGTGCTGCTCTCCGACGCCATCCCGGAACCGGACAGCTTCGACGACCCGAACGAGCAGGCCTCGGCCCGCCGGGCGCTCGAATACATGGACCTTGCGGCGGGAACCCGGATGAAGGACATCCGCGTCGACGCCGTGTTCATGGGGTCCTGCACGAACAGCCGCATCGAAGACCTGCGCGCCTTCGCCTCCGTCATCAAAGGCAAGAAGAAAGCGGACGGCGTGCGCGTCATGGTGGTTCCCGGTTCAGCGCGGGTTCGACTCGAGGCCGAAGCGGAGGGCATCGACAAGATCGTGGAAGAATTCGGGGCGGAGTGGCGGTTCGCCGGATGCTCCATGTGCCTCGGCATGAACCCCGACCAGCTTGCCCCCGGTGAGCGCTGCGCCTCCACCTCCAACCGCAACTTCGAGGGGCGGCAGGGCAAGGGCGGCCGCACGCACCTCGTGTCGCCGCTCGTCGCCGCGGCAACGGCCGTGCGGGGCACGCTGTCCGGCCCCTGGGATCTGGAGGAGGCGCGCTGATGGAGAAACTCACCGTCGTGGAAGGCATCGCCGTGCCTCTGGAGCGCGCCCAGGTCGACACCGACCAGATCATCCCCGCCGAATTTCTGAAACGCGTCACCAAGACCGGATTCGACGACGCCCTGTTCTACGCCTGGCGCCAGAACCCGGACTTCGTGCTCAACGATCCCGCATTCGCCAACCCCACTGTGCTGATCGCCGGCGCCGATTTCGGCACCGGTTCCAGCCGCGAACACGCCGTGTGGGCTCTGCGCGACTACGGATTCAAGGCAGTCATCAGCCCGCGGTTCGGCGACATTTTCCGCGGAAACTCCGGGAAACAGGGCCTGCTCGCCGCGCAGGTCGCGGAGGACGCCGTCGAGAAAATGTGGGCGCTCATCCGGGAACAGCCCGGGATCTCGGCATCCGTCGACCTCGTGTCGAAGACCGTGACGCTCGGCACACTCACGGTTCCCTTCGAGATCGATGATTACACTAGGTGGCGGCTGCTTGAGGGCCTCGACGATATTGCCCTCACCCTGCGCGACGAATCGTCGATCACCGAGTTCGAGAAAACCAGACAATCGTGGCGGCCCCTCACACTTCCCGCACAATAGTCAGCAGGTAACGCAATGAAAACGGATGTCCAAAACCCCCGGAAGGCGGGCGAGCAGGTGAACCTGAAGGGTGACACGCTCATCATCCGTGGCGGAAACCCCCTTCGCGGCGTCGTCGACGTTCGCGGCGCGAAAAACCTCGCCACGAAGGCGATGGTGGCCGCACTGCTCGGCGAGACGCCGAGCATCCTGCGCGACGTCCCCGACATCAGCGATGTCGGCGTGGTCCGCGGCCTCCTCGAAGTGCATGGAGTTGTGGTCACCGACGGTGAGGTGGCCGGAGAACTCCGGCTCGACCCTACCGACGTCGAGACGGCCCACTTCGCCCAGGTCGACGCGCTGGCGAGCTCCAGCCGGATCCCGATCCTGTTCTGCGGGCCGCTGCTCCACCGCCTCGGCGAAGCGTTCATCCCGGATCTCGGCGGCTGCCGGATCGGCGACCGGCCGATCGACTTCCACCTGGATGCGCTTCGCGCATTCGGCGCGGTCGTGGACAAGAGCTACGAAGGAATCCACCTCACCGCACCGGACGGGTTGACGGGGGCGAATATCCATCTGCCGTACCCGAGCGTGGGCGCGACAGAGCAGGTGCTGCTCACCGCGGTGCGGGCAACCGGAACAACCGAATTGCGTAACGCCGCGATCGAGCCCGAGATCATGGATCTCATCGCGATCCTGCAGAAGATGGGCGCGATCATCTCGGTCGAACCGAACCGCGTCATCCTCATCGAGGGCGTGGATCGGCTCACCGGTTTCACCCACCGGTCGCTCTTCGACCGAAATGAGGCAGCAAGCTGGGCGACCGCGGCGCTCGTCACCCACGGAGATATTTTCGTCGCAGGGGCCAAACAGTCCGAGCTGATGACGTTCCTGAACGTGTTCCGCAAAGTCGGCGGCGGGTTCGACATCGACGAGGACGGCATCCGTTTCTACCACCCGGGGGGTGAGTTGAAGCCGGTCACGATCGAAACCGATGTGCACCCGGGTTTCATGACCGACTGGCAGCAACCGCTCGTCGTCGCCCTCACCCAGGCGAACGGGGTGTCGGTCGTGCACGAGACCGTGTACGAGAACCGGTTCGGGTTCACGGAGGCGCT
>CALMSL010000008.1 GCA_937872445.1 uncultured Microbacteriaceae bacterium
TTTCCGCCCTTCAAACCGATGAGTTCGAGCTTGTACGGCTCAGCGGCGAGCTCGTTTCGTGCCTCAGCTTCCGTGACGACCCGGCGCCGGAACTGCTGGCCCTGCTTGATGATGGCGGCCATGGCTTTGTCGATTGCTTTGAGGTTCTCCGGGGTGAACGGCTCCTCCACGTCGAAGTCGTAGTAGAAGCCGTCGGTGATGGGCGGGCCGATGCCGAGCTTCGCATCCGGGTTGATGGACTGCACCGCCTGCGCCATGACGTGGGCGGCGGAGTGCCGCAGGATGTTCAGGCCGTCGGGCGAGTCGATGCTGACCGGTTCGACGGTATCTGCATCCGTCGTCGTCGTCGCCAGATCCTTCAATTCGCCGTTGACCCACATCGCGACGATGCTGCGGTCCCCAAAGAGGTCGAATCCGGTTTTCTGGCTGCTCATTCCATCAACTTTAGCGGCGGACAGCGTGTCGGATTTCTGGGAGGCGCGCGCCGAACCGCCCTTTCGCCCGCGAACCCCCGAAGTGGGGTGCTGAGCATGCGTCATGAATGCCGTCCACGTGGGTCTCCTCTATCGGGAAACGCTTTCCTGTCGCCCGGTTTCGGCCGGCGCAGGGGAGCAACCTGCCGGGTCCGATAGTGCCCTGTGTCGTTTCGGTCCCGGCGGATCCCCTCCCTGCTTACTCGGGAGGGGGTCCACCCCCGGTTAGTGGAGCTGACCCGGCAGGACCGCGCCGATCGAGTTCATCCATTCGTGGACGATGGGTCTGTCGATGGCCGTCATCCAGGCGATCAGGATCTGTGCCACCGCGACGACGTCGACGAGGATGTTCGTGATCGGGGTTCTGGCCGTGGGGATGAGGGCGATCGCGAGCAGGATCATCATGATGTACGTGTTGCCTGCTGAGCCGGGCGGCAGCAGCCCCACGACGTACGCACCGAGCAACGCGAGGAACACGAGGCTCGACACGATGATTGCTCCGGGCCGGCGCACGATGAGCGCGATCATCCACGCGCTGACAACCGGTGCAAGGAGAAGCCACCCGGTCGGCGTGCCGAAAATGCCCACGAGGGTGGACAGCCGCTCCCCCGATCCCTGAATGAGCTCCTGGCCGAGCGGCCCGGCCGGCCGACCCAGAAAAATGAGGTTCAGCAGGATGATCGACGCGAGCGCCCCGAGGGTCGGATACACGATCACGAGGACGTTGGCACGGCGAGCTCCCGGTTGGTGGGCACGCGAATGCTGGAGGAACGGCGATGCCAGGGCGGCGGTCGCGACGTACAGCAACCCGCTGAGGTCGCTCAGCGCCGCGAGCATCATGAGCAGTCCGGCGCGGAATCCGGACTGGGTGTTCCCCCAGACCACGAAGCGCACGACGTGCGTGAGCGCGTTTCCGAAGAATGCGAGACCGAGGAAGGCGGGCAGGTTTTCGATCGCCATGAAGAAGAACAGCGGGTTGCCGGCCAGCGCCAGCATGAGGATGATCGTCGTCGACTTCGGGACGCGGCGCTGCACGAGAATCGTGAGGACACGTTGCAGGAGCACGCCGGCCAGCAGCGCACCGAGAATTCCCAGGCCCAGCCGACCGCCCGGCATCACCGCCGCCAGCAGGGACGAAATGGGCGGATAGATTGTGCTCAGCCACGTCGCGTCGACGCTGTTCCACGGGATGCTCAGCACGTGTTCGGCGAGCTGCGCGTTTCGGCTTGCGCCGAGCGGTGTCGGGTTCGCGGACGAGAGGAACGCCGCGATCAGGAATGGCACCGAGAATCCCAACCGCAGAAGCCACCGGGCAACCGGGTCGCGCGGGTAGGGGTCCAGGCGGGTACGCGGCGGGCGCCTCAGGTCTCGCGACCGCGGCCTCAGCGCGGCAGGCGTGTGCAGCTCAACCGTGGACATGGCTGGTGAGTCCGTGATCCGTTTTTTCCCAGTAGTGGGGTTTGGTGATGAGCTGCCACAGCCCCTTGTACGCGGCAAGGGAATGCAGAATCCAGTACACGGGGTTGAGCATTGCCCACCAGATCAACCCGAATGTTCCCCTCTTGAACGGTCCCATCATGGACAGGTAGACCATGATCGATGTGCCGATGACGAAGTTGAGCAGACACAGCCACAGCAGCCACCACGGGAAAACCTGGTTGAGCACCTCGGTCGGGATGAACACGGTGAACAGCGTGAGCACGTAGAACGGGATCACCCCGAGGAACGTGGCGGGCGTTCCGCCGATGAGCAGCGCGAACGAGGCGAAGCGCACCAAACCGATCTGGCGGAGCAGCGCCCTCGGCGACCGCGCGTGAACCAAAGCCGTCTGCAGGTAGCCCTTGATCCAGCGGCTGCGTTGCCGGATGAAATTCCTGACCGAGGTGTTTGCTTCCTCCATCGTGGTCGAGTTGACGACCCCCACCCGGTACCCGAGCGCACTGGCGCGAATGCCGAGATCCGCGTCCTCCGTCACGTTGAATGGATCCCAGCCGCCAAGCTCGTTCAGGGCGCTCGTGCGGAAATGGTTTGATGTGCCTCCGAGCGGGATGGGGAGTCCGGCCGCTTCCAGGCCCGGCAGCATGTAGTCGAACCAATAGTTGTACTCCAGCGTGAACATGCGCGTGAGGATGTTCTCGTCGGCGTTGAAGTAGTTCAGCGCCGCCTGCACGCAGATCGTGTCCTCGCCGCCACGCTCGAAAGCGATGAGCGCCTTTTTGAGCTGGTCGGGTTCCGGGTTGTCTTCCGCGTCGTAGATGACCACGAAGTCCCCGGTCGCGAAGAACAGGCCGACGTTGCACGCCCGCGGTTTGGTTTGCGGTACTCCGCGCGGGATCGTGACGATTCGGAAGTTGTCGGGCGGGCTCGCCGACTCCAGCGCGTCCCGAGTTTCGGCGTCGTCCTCCTCGAGCAGGATCAGCACCTCGAGTTTGTGTTTCGGGTAGTCCAGTTTGCCGAGATTCCCCACGAGCTGGGCCACGATGTTCGCTTCCTTGAACACGGGTACCAGCACGGTGTACACGGGAAGGTCGCTGTCTGACAGCGCCTCGACCTCGGCGTCGCTGATCCGCTCTACCACGTCGTATTTCGCGCCGCGAAGGGCAACGAAGAACTTGAAGGCGGTGCCGGCCAGGAATGCGAGACTGCCCGCGGCAACCAGCCCGGTGACGGTGGGCCACGGCCACAGCACTGCGCTGGCCAGCAGGAGGATGAGCGCAATCGTCCCGCCGATTTTCTGCCCGCGCGAGAGCACTGTCCGTGCCGAGAGTTTCGGGCTTTGCTTCCAGAGGTTGTTGGCGGCGTCGTCCGCTATGGCGCCGCGATAAATCCGCAGGATGGCATGTTTGAGGCCCCACGGCGTGGTCGCCGCAAAATCGATTCCACCGCTGAACTGAGCGCGTAGACGGGCGATCAGTGCAGCATCTGGTGTGCGGGCGAGCGCAATCTGCGTTACGTCGCCTGCGGTTCGGCGAAGCGGCATCCAGCCTTCGGCGATGAGAACCTGCCCGGAGTGTTCGCGCACCAACTCGTCATCGATGGTGCTCGGCGTCATGTCCGCCTTCGGCAGCGCGAGTGGCGCAATTCGTTCCGCAAACCCTGTGCCAACCATCCCCGACCCCCCATCGGTCCCCAACGTCGTACTAGGTAGGGAAGCGTTTGTGCCGGGCTGAAACTGGTGGTGTGCGCTCCGTGAGGATTCGCATCGGGACTGCCATTCTATGTGACGTGGATGCCGGATTCACGGGGTTCCGACGTCCCAGTCCGGGGGTATCGGGCGGGGGAATTGGGGCGTCAGTGAATGCCCGCCACGACGTAGAGCATGGGTTCCAGGTTCGCGCTGAACAGATCTGCTGGCAGCGACTCGCGCGCGAGACGATCGGTCGTCAGGTGATCTATCGCATCAACTTCGTACTCGTTGGTTGGAACGCTCTTGTCTGAGCTGTAGAAACTGTGCTCCGTTTTCGGGTCAACGTTCTGGGAATCGTTTCGCACGTAGCCGGCCGCTTCGAGAATCGTGGCGAGCGCGTCGTACACCGTGCTGTCGCTCGCGGGAATGAGCACATGCGCGGCCTTCTGATCCGCGCTGACAAAACACCCGGTATCGAGGACGTTCGCCGAAAGCCCCTGAACTCCGATGATTTTCATGGGATCGACCGCGACGTAGGTGAAGGCCGCCCCCTGCGATTTCGACTGATCGGTGAAACTTTTCGCCACAGCTGCGCAGTTCAGGGATGTCGGCGCCGGAGCGGCAGTTGGGGCAGCACTTGTGGTTCCAGCGTCAGTGCCTCCGCCGGAACTGGCGGCGGAACACCCGGTCAAAGCCACGAGGATGGCGGGGATTGCGACAAGAAATCGAAGGGCTGAACGCGAGTGCATTGTGACCATGATCGGGCCTGATTTCGCTGAGGGTGAGCAGATGCTAGCAGCGTCCTGAGGCGAACTCAATGGGTCGGGAATGCCGAATTCGTGGTGGGCGATACTGGGATCGAACCAGTGACCTCTTCCGTGTCAGGGAAGCGCGCTACCGCTGCGCCAATCGCCCAGGTTGTCACACCTGGAGGTGGAGACGGGATTCGAACCCGTGTGGACGGCTTTGCAGGCCGCTGCCTATCCTCTCGGCCACTCCACCATTCACAGGAGACGCCAGCGAGGCTGACACTTCCCACTCGAGCGGATGACGAGATTCGAACTCGCGACCCCAACCTTGGCAAGGTTGTGCGCTACCACTGCGCCACATCCGCATTCGACACGCATTTCTGCGTGCTTAGAGACTCTAGCTTAGCCGTGCGACTCAAGACAATTCTCACGCGGAGTGTGACAAAACCCGGTGCCCAACGTGTGGCAAGATTGACGAGCCGACAGTTTCGGCGCGGGCGATTGGCGCAGTTGGTAGCGCGCTTCCTTCACACGGAAGAGGTCATCAGTTCGAGTCTGGTATCGCCCACCCACTTCGAGATCCAACCGCGTCACGCAGAATGCGTGAGAGCGCCAGCATGTCTGCCTCTCCCGCCAAAAGGTCCAGAGCATCAAGGGCGGGAAGAACACCGCGCTCGATGTGATGCTCGTTCTCGTCGAGATCCAGTTCCGCTGCCAGGCGCACCAGGGCCACCTCGCCCACAAGAACGTTGAACTGTGGGTGCGGGATGTGCGGTCGAAATGGGTACGGCGAATCGTTCGTGCAGCGCACAGCGCCAATCGTGCGAAACGCCCCAGCAACTCCCCCAATTTCCTCGCGCAACTCCCGCGCAAGGCAGTCGTCAAGGCTCTCCCCCGGCTCCCGAGTGCCTCCCGGTATCTCCCACCCAGAATCCGAACTTCGAAGGAGAACGACGCCGTCGTTCCACCACGGCAAAACGTGGATGCTGGCCACCAGGTCAAGATCTCTGGCGGTCACCTCCGGATCGAAAGTGCCGTGAACCGCGCCCCATCGGATGCGAGCACCAGCATGTGCCAACATCCTGCCGTCCACATGACGCGCACACACAGAGTCCGCGATCATCGGCGCAACCGGCCACGCAGCGGCAGAACGAGCAGCAACGACACGATTCCCGCGAAGAGCAGTGAGACTCCGACAACCAACGCTTGATGGGCGAGCAGCGCCGGTTGCCCCGAATACACAAACCCGACATCCAGGCCGAAAATCCCCAGGAACAGCATCCCGGTAATGCCGCCGATCAACAGCGGCGTCGCCAGCCGCCAGGCGGCCGATGCGCCGCGAAACGCCGCCTCGGCGACCGCACCGGCGAGAAGTCCAAGGATGAGGGCAGACACGGTTTCGAGGTACGCGCTCGTCGCGAGCGCAGCCGCGGTTCCCGCGAGCGTTCCTGCGCCGAGCCCTTCGCGAGTGTTGCGGCCGCGCTTCACCCGCTCGATCCCGGCCGCCGCCAGAATCGCGATCGCCGGAGTCATGAGCATGTGCAGCGCGATGGCAGGCGTCAACTCGTCGAGACGCAGTTCCAGGCCGACCGCGCACGCCAGGGCGGCAACGGCCACGAGCATCGCCCCCCTCAGGGCGAGGACCCGCTCACCCACCGCACTCGTGCCCGATACCAGCGCGACCACCGTCAGGAAGCCGCCGGCGCCGATCGCCGCCGGGAGCGCTCCCGCGAAGTCGAGGCTGCCCACCTCCCGGTACAGCCACGTTCCGCCGCCCCCGAACACGACGAGGGCAAGAGGCAGGAAGATCAACAGGTTGAACCCTGCCAGCAGCGTGGCCCTGAGGCGTAGTACCTCCATCCGCTCGGCCAGTGCCGCGGCAACACCGGTCCCGACCACAAGACCAAGAACGGGCACCAGTACCGCGAAACCTCCCGGGAGCGCGCCAGTCAGCCCCGACACAACGCCAACACCAAGCCACAGGGCGGAAAGGAGGGCAACGTCCGGGGTCAATTTCGACCAGGTTCCCCCCGTGTACAGAACCATCCCCGGGACTCCGGCAAGCGTGACGACGGCGCACGCCAGATAGAGGATCGGGTCAGCCACTCTCCATGACTACCACGAAGGCGGCCCCGCCACGTCACGAATTTTCAGACCGAATCGAGCACATACCCGTTCTCGCCGTGCACAACCGTGTCGATTCCGGCCAGTTCATCGTCGCTTCCCACCCGAAACCCGATCGTGCGACTGATCACCCAGCCCAGCGCGAGCGCCACAACGAACGAATACCCGAGCACCGCGAGCGACGCAACGAGCTGCAACACGAGCTGCATGGCGTTGCCTCCCACGAACAGGCCGGTGCCGGTCGCGAAGAATCCCAAATAGATGGTTCCGAGGAGCCCGCCGATCATATGGATTCCCACGACGTCGAGCGAGTCATCGAAGCCGAGCTTAAATTTGAGTTCCACCGCGAGGGCGCACACCGCGCCGGCGATGAGTCCGAGAAGCAGCCCCAGCCCCGGCGTGAGGTTCGCACAGGAAGGCGTGATGGCGACGAGCCCGGCGACAGCGCCCGAGCTCGCCCCTACCGCCGTCGGCTTGCCCTCCTTGACCTTTTCGACGACCAGCCAGCCGATGATGGCGGCCCCCGTGGCGCCCAGAGTGTTGATCGCAATCAGACCGGCGTTGGCCATGCCGTTCAGGTACTCGGCACCGACATTGAACCCGAACCAGCCGAACCAGAGGATGGCCGCACCGAGAAGCACCAGCGGAACATTGTGCGGTTTGTGGGATCCCTTGCCGAACCCCACCCGCTTCCCGAGCACGATGGCCAGAGCGAGAGCTGCCGCTCCGGCATTGATGTGCACGGCCGTACCGCCGGCATAGTCGATGACGGTGTAGTCCAGCCCCAGCGCGTAGCCGAGATTCATGATCCATCCGCCACCCCACACCCAGGCCGCAACGGGGAAGTACACGAACGTGGCCCAGAGCCCGGCAAACGCAAGCCACGCGCCGAATTTCGCCCGGTCGGCGATCGCGCCGGAAACCAGGGCGACCGTGATGATCGCGAAAGTGGCGCCGAAGAGCGCGCTGATCAGTGTTTCGTTGTTGGCTGAGTCGAGCGCGAAATCGGAGAACGGGTTTCCGCTGAACTGGTCGGGAACGCTCACGCGCGACATGTTGAAGCCGTAGAGAATCCACAGCACGCTGATGAGGCCGAGCGCACCGAAACTCATCATCATCATGCTCAGCACGCTCTTCACCTTGACGAGTCCGCCGTAGAAGAACGCAACGCCGGGGGTCATGAGCAGCACCAGAGCCGATGCGGTCACCGCCCACGAGATTTCGCTCGCATCCATCATCAACCCGCCTTCCGGTCACGTTTCGGGGTTGGATGACAGCGTGCACCGTGCCGGTTACGACAAGGATGCACCAGGCGTTTCCGGCGTGTTACAGGTGGACGCTGAGTGTAAACGTTGCGTTAACGCACGCCCGGCTCAGGCGAAGTACCGCAACCACACGTACGGCAGGCTCAACGAAATCGTGACCGCGGTGACGAGAATTCCGTACTTGGTAAACGTCCAGAACGAGATCGGATGCCCTGCCCGCTTCGCAATGCCCAGAACCACCACGTTGGCGCTCGCCCCGATGGCGGTGAGGTTCCCACCCAGGTCTGCACCGAGAGCGAGGGCCCACCACAGCGGCTGCGCTGCAGCGCCGCCGGCCTGCACCAAATCGTTGGTGAGCGGCGCCATGGTTGCCACATAGGGAATGTTGTCGATGATGCCCGACACCACGGCCGAACCGAACAGCAGTCCGACCGCGGCCCCGAAGTAGTTGTCTCCGATCGCATCGACCGCGAGCCGGCCCACGTAGCCGATGATGCCGAGGTTCACGAGGGACCCCACCATGACGAACAGTCCGACGAAGAACAGAAGCGTCTCCCATTCGACATCGGCGAAGATCTTCCGCGGCTCGAGCCTCGTGATCAGCACAAGAACACCGGCACCCAGGAGCGCGACAATCGCGGGCCCCACGTCGATAACCGAGTGAAGAATAAACCCGGCCAAAACCAGGGCAATCACGATGAGGGACTTCACGAGAAGCGGAACGTCGCGGATCGCCTCCCGGGGATTGAGTGCCATGACCCGTTCGACCCGTTCCGGGTCGTAGCGCAATTGCTTCCGGAACAGCAGCCAGCACAAACCGATGAACACGATGAGCAGGACGACGACGATCGGCGCAAGGTTCACGATGAAATCGTTGAAACTCAACCCGGCCCGGCTGGCGATGATGATGTTCGGCGGGTCGCCGATGAGCGTCGCGGTACCGCCGATGTTGCTCGCCATGATCTCCGCAATGAGGAAGGGCACGACCGGCACGGCCAGCCGTTCGCAAATGAGCAGGGTGACGGGAGCGATCAACAGCACGGTCGTGACGTTGTCGAGGAATGCCGACAGCACCGCCGTGATGAGCACGAGCATGACCATGATGACGAATGGGCGCCCCCTGGCGCGCTTTGCCGCCCAGATCGCGAGAAATTCGAACAGCCCGCTCTGCTGCAGAATCCCGACGATGATCATCATTCCCAGAAGAAGGAAGATGACATTCCAGTCGATCCCGGTTTCTTCCGAAAAGAACACCCCGTGGTCGTCGGTTGCCCCGATAATGATCATGAGACCCGCACCGACCAGAGCGACGGTCATTCGAGGGACCCACTCGGCAACGATGAAAACGTAGGCGCCAGCGAAGACGATGAGCGCCAGAATTATCTGCACGCTCATGCGTTCGAATCCCGGCTGCTGGCGCCGAGCCCAACATGCAATACTGCGTCGAGCACCGCGGGCAACGTGACGAATCTGGCTGGCTGATCCGGATCGCCCTTCACGAGCGCGATCACCGCTCGGGCATCGGCCATCCGCGCCGCAACGGCGAGGAGCGTGTCATCCGGATCGACGTCGAGGATGTCGAGAACGCGGGACTCGTCGTCGTCGACGAGCTCACCGATGGTCCGGCTCGGCACACCCCGCCACACTTCGTCTGCGCCCTTCTCATCGAACACTGCGGCGAGGGAGACGTCGTCCATCACGTAGCGCGGCACGAGAACTCTCAAAACGTCCACTGCGGAGATCGCGGCGGCGGGGACACCGTCCGCATTCGCTACGACGATGCTCGCGCGGCTGTCTCTGGCAATGATTTGCGCTGCGGACACCACGCTCATGTCTCGATCAACGACAGGAAGGGTGATCGCAAGTTCAGATGCACGCACGGTTATCTCCGATTCGACGGTCAACTCATCACGTCACTGTAGTGACATCCTGCCGACCCGACTTCCCGGCGCTCCGCCAAAAACACTACACCCGGTGGTTTTCCGATCAGTCCAGTGACCCGCTGGTCAGCGACATGAGACGGGACATGGCCCGCAAATACTTCTTTCGATACCCTCCGGCGAGCATGTCCGGTGCGAACACCTCGTCGAGCGGGATTCCGGTGGCGATGACGCGGATTCGGGCGTCGTACAGCCTGTCGACGAACGCCACGAGCCGCAGGGCGTTGGACTGGTTTTTCAGCACGGTCACGTCGCGGATGCCGATGGCGGTCAGGCCATCCAGAAGTTTGACGTAACGGGACGGATGCACCGTCGCCAGGTGGCGGATGAGCGTGGCGAACTCGTCCACCGTGACCTCCCCCTGGATGTCCTCGATCGCCTCGTCGAACTCCACTTCGGACACCGCCACCGCGTGCCCGTCGAGCGCTCTGCGCCGATAGTCGAGGCCGTCGATGCGGATGATGGTGAATCTCGCGGCGAGGGAGTCGATTTCACGCAGGAAGTCGACGGCGGCGAACCGTCCGTCGCCGAGAGCGTTCGGCGGCGTATTCGATGTCGCCGCGATCCGGGTTCCGGTGGCGACGAGATCCCCGAGCAGTCGGGACATCAGCCGGGTGTCCCCGGGGTCATCCAACTCGAATTCGTCGATGCAGATCAGGCTCGCCCCGCGCAGGAGATTCACGGTCCCCGCGTAGCCCATCGCCCCGACGAGCGCCGTGTATTCGATGAACGTACCGAAGTATTTCCGTCCGGGCGCCAGGCTCCACAACGCCGCAAGAAGGTGGGTTTTGCCCACCCCGAAGCCGCCGTCCAAATAGATGCCAGGAAGCGCCGTGTGGTTTTTCCGACGCGTGAAGAACCCGGTGGCACCCGGCAGCCAGGCCGCCGCAAATGCTCGCACCGCCTCCACCGCCGCCGCCTGCGACGGGTATTCCGGGTCCGGCCGGTACGAGTCGACGGTGGCAGACTGGAACTGGCGCGGCGGAACGAGATGGTCGACTATTTCGGTGCCGGAGAGCGCGGTTCGACGGGTGGTGATGCTCCCGTGATCAGTCTTCGGTGTTGGGGGCACGTCTCTCTTCCTCGGATACTTGCCCAACCGCGCTCGAGGAGGTCGAGGGGTTGCAGGCTGGTCGTCGTCCTCGTCGCGACGCGGAGATAGTGCGTACATTGGTATCAACGGGACCACACCAGCCTAACGCCGACGCTCCCGCATCGAGGATGCCTGATGCTCGGGCAAACACAGGAGGTACTGCATGACCGTCGACGCCGACCCAACTGCGCGATTCGCCAACTTCGCCCATCCGGAGCGACTCGTGAGCACCCAGTGGGTGGAGGAGAACCTCGGCACACCGGGACTCGTCGTCGTCGAATCGAATGAGGATGTGCTGCTGTACGAAACCGGGCACATCCCCGGCGCCGTGAAAATCGACTGGCACACCGAGCTGAACGATCCCGTCGAGCGCGACTTCCTCGACGGCGAGGCGTTCGCAAAACTTGCCGGATCCAAGGGGATTTCCCGCGATGCCACCGTGGTGTTCTACGGCGACAAGAACAATTGGTGGGCCGCCTATGCACTGTGGGTTTTCACGCTGTTCGGGCACGAGGACGTCCGGCTGATGGATGGCGGACGCGCCAAATGGCAGGACGAAGGCAGGACGCTCACAACCGACCCGGTGACCCCGGTTCCCGTCGACTACCCGGTGGTCGAGCGAGACGATTCCACGAACCGCGCCTGGCGCGACGACGTTGTCGCCCACTTCGGCAAACCGCTCATCGACGTGCGCTCCACCGAGGAGTACACGGGCGAGCGCACGGAAATTCCGGGCTACCCCGCGGAGGGCTCCCTCCGTGGCGGGCACATTCCCTCCGCCGCGTCCGTGCCGTGGGCGCGCGCGGCCGCGCCCGACGCGACGTTCAAACCCCGCGCGGAACTCGAGGCGATCTACCTCGACGAGGCCGGGCTCGCCGAAGGAGACGATGTCATCGCGTATTGCCGGATCGGCGAGCGTTCCAGCCACACCTGGTTCGTGCTCAAATACCTGCTCGGGTTCGAGAACGTGCGCAACTACGACGGGTCCTGGACGGAGTGGGGCAGCGCCGTCCGCATGCCGATCGCGACCGGCCTCGAACCGGGGGAAGCCCCTCGCCGTTGAGAAGCGGTGGAAGAATGGGGGGATGATGTCCGACGCTTCGCTCCCCCAGGCGCTTGCCGACATCCGCGAGGAATTTGGCGAGCTGGACCTTCGTGATCGCCTGACACTGCTTCTGGAGTTCGCGGGCGAACTGCCTGAGCTGCCGGAGCGTTACCGCGACCATCCTGACCTGTTCGAGAGAGTCGTCGAATGCCAGTCGCCCGTCTACATTTTCGTGGAGGTCGATGACGACGATGTCGTGCACCTTTATGCGACGGCACCCATGGAGGCTCCGACCACGCGCGGCTTCGCGTCGATCCTGGTCCGGGGGCTCGCGGGGCTCACCACTCAGCAGGTCCTGGACGTCCCGGATGATTTTCCGCTCACGCTCGGCCTCACCGAGGCGGTCAGCCCGCTGCGCATCCGCGGAATGAGCGCGATGCTCGGCCGCACGAAACGTCAGGTGCTCAGCAGGATCGCTGCGTGATCCTCCGGCGGCTCCACCCCGAACCTGGAGCAGAGATTGACGCAGGCTCTGACGAGGGCCGCGCTGCACTCGATGACTTCTACGCGTACCCGCGGGAGCGCTGGCTGCGACTGAATTTCATTGCGAGCGTCAACGGACAGGCTGCCGGTTCAGACGGGACTTCGGACTCGCTGACGAATCGGGTGGACCGTCGAATCCTCGGCACCATCCGCCGCCTCGGAGATCTGGTTCTCGTCGGAGCGGGAAGCCTCAGGACGGAAGGGTATTTCCTGCCCAAAACCGCGCCGCTTGCCATCGTCACGACTTCCGGCGACCTCACGGGGCACCGGATTCCCGACGACGTGGCGGCGGGTCGGATCATCGTGCTGTGCCCGTCCGCGGCGGCCCCCGCCGTGCGGAGCACCCTCCGAGCCCCTGCCGCCTCGATCATCGAGCTCGGTGCATCCCCCGACCGCCCCGGAGTCGATCTCGCTGCGGCGATCGACGCGCTGCACGCTCTCGGTTACCACCGGATCGTGTGCGAGGGAGGTCCGACGCTCGCCGGGCAGCTCGTCAACGCCGGCCTCGTCGATGAGCTGTGCCTTTCGACGAGCCCGCAGCTGAGCGCGCTGGTCATGCCCGTGCTGCCCGGACTGACCTCCGCCCATGCCCTGCAGCTCACCCTCCTGCTCGCGGATGCGGACGGGCAGCTCTACGCGCGCTGGCGCCTTGCCGGCTGAACGCTCACGAGTCGAGCGCCGCGAGCCACTTCGCGATGGCGGCGTTCCACCGTTGGGGATCCCGATTCCACAGCTTCGTGTGCCTGGCGCCGGTGAACGCAACGAGGGTGACGATGTCCGGACGCGCCGCCGCGAGCGCGTGCGATGCGTCCGCGGGAATGTAGGCGTCGTCGTCGCTGTGCAGGAGGAGGATGGGCACGTGGAGTTCGCTTGCCCGCGTCACGAAATCCAGTCGCGCGAAGTCGATCGGTTCGCGTTGCCCGGTGAATATCCGCCCCCACCGGTTCCCGAGCATCGCGTACACGAGCGACCGCAGCGGCCGGATGATGCCCTTCGCTCTGGCCTGGAAGTCGAGCGCGGTGACCCAGTCGATGACGGGAGAATCGAGGACGAGACCCGCGACGTTTTCGGCGACGGTCGAGCGGGTAAGTGCCTGCAGCGCGATTGCACCCCCCATGGACCACCCCATGAGCACAATCGACCGGGCGCCGCGATCCAGCGCGAAACGCAGTGCCGCATCGAGGTCGCGCCATTCCGTATCGCCCAGCGCGTAGCGGGCATCCGCGCTGGGTGGTGCCTCCGTGTCGTTGCGGTACGAGATCAACAGCGACGTGTATCCGGCGTCGCGAAACACCCCAATTGCCCTGATCGCTTCGGCGCGGACGACCGCACGGCCGTGAACCTGGATCACCCACCGATCGGGGGCATCAGGCGGCTCCTGCGCGGTTCGCCCTGGCGGGACGAGCCACGCGGGCGCCGGGCCCAGCTCCGTGTCGACGGTGACCTCCTCGAATGGCACGTCGAGGTCGCCGGGACTGAGGTAAAGCCAACCGTTGAAGCGGCCGCGCCGCGCAGTGTCGAGGTCGCCGAAATCGACGGCGAGCAGTTCGCGGGTGACCGTGTCGGCTGTTTCGGAACGGATGCCGCCCACCCTGGCGTGCCCTGCCCCGCCCGAGAACCAAAAACTGTATCGTCCGTCGACAATCGAGTCGGGTGAACGACCGAGGGTGATCGTGCGCGCTGAGCGATCGAATGCCACAATCCGCGTGTCTTCAATGCGAGTCCGAGGCGGAACGATGATGGTGCGGGCCGCAATGACCGCGGCGGCCAGTGCGGCAGAGAAAATGGCGGCGGGGACGAGGGCCAATGACCAGATGGCGGCGTGCCTGCGCGAATCCTTCACCCTCGAACTTTAGTCTTCAAGCGTGCCAGCAAACGCAACGGATTCGGGTCTCCCCGCCGTGTTCGCCGCTGCCGTTGAGTCCCTGCAGAGCGCAAAGGCCCGCGCAGAGCTCCGTATTTCCGACATTGCCGCCCCGGTCAATCTCGCGCCGTTTTCGATGGCGCTTGCCGCGGACGTCACGCCCGCGCGGCACAGCGAGGATTCGGATCTGGCCACCGGCCGGTTCATCCTGCTCTACGACCCTGACGCGCCCGACGCCTGGGGTGGCCCCTTCCGCATTGTGTGTTACGCGCAGGCACCCCTGGAGACCGACATCGGGATCGACCCGTTTCTCGCCGAGGTCGCCTGGTCGTGGCTCATCGACGCACTCGACAGCCGCAAGGCAGCGTACTCGGCCGCATCCGGCACGGCGACGAAAATCCTGTCCACCGGTTTTGGCGGCCTTGCCGAGCAGGGGGACGGCGCCCAGCTGGAGCTGAGGGCCAGTTGGACTCCCCTGAACGAGTCCATCGCCTCGCACGTGGAGGCGTGGGGCGATCTCGTGTGCATGCTGGCCGGATTGCCGCCGACACCGGAAGGCGTGACCCTTCTTTCAGCGAGGCGCGCGACCACGTGACAACGGAACAAGCCCCGCACGAGCCCGTCAACGTCATCGATTCGCGCGACGAGTTCCTTGCGGCGGTTGATCGCATCTCGGAAGGTTCGGGGCCCATAGCCATCGACGCGGAACGCGCCTCGGGTTTCCGGTACTCGCAGCGTGCCTACCTCATTCAGGTCTTCCGGCGCGAGGCGGGTAGTTTTCTCTTCGACCCGCCGGCGATCGGCGAGTTCTCCGAACTGCAATCGGCAATCGGCAATCTCGAATGGGTGTTCCACGCGGCAAGCCAGGACCTCGCCTGCCTGCGCGAAGTGGGATTGTCTCCCGACCACATTTTCGACACCGAGCTGGGCGCGCGGCTTGCCGGCATGCCCCGGGTGGGGCTGGGGACGGTGGTGGAAGAACTTCTCGGAATTCATCTCGCCAAGGCGCACTCGGCCGCGGACTGGTCAACGCGTCCGCTCCCCCAGCCGTGGCTCGTGTATGCGGCGCTCGACGTCGAGTTGCTCGTCGATTTGCGCGACGCCATCGCCGGGCTCCTCGACGAGGCCGGCAAGATCGAGATTGCGCGCCAGGAGTTCGAGGCGACACTCGCCAAGGAACCCAAACCGGCGAATCCGGATGCCTGGCGCCGCCTGTCCGGGTTGCACTCGCTCAAACAACCGCGAAATCTTGCCGCCGCCAGGGAACTCTGGCTTGCGCGGGACGAATACGCCAGGGACATCGATATTGCACCGGGCCGCCTTCTGCCCGATGCCTCCATCACGGCGGCAGCCAAGGCGTTGCCCGCCACGAAGGAGGAGCTTGCGAAGCTTCGTGAATTCAACGGACGCGCGAGCCGAAGCCAGCTTCCCCGGTGGTGGGCCGCTTTGGAAGCGGGGATGACGACCGAGGATCTCCCCCGCGTGCGGGTGCCGAGCGACTCGATTCCGCCAGCCCGGGCCTGGGCGGACCGCAAACCGGAGGCCGACCGGAGGCTGAAGGCCGCGCGCGCCTCCTTCGCCGAGCTGTCTGAGACCCTTGCGATCCCGGTCGAGAACCTCCTCACGCCGGAACTGCTGCGCCAGATCGCGTGGGACCCACCCGACCCTGTCACGGTGGACAGCGTCGGGGCCCGGCTCACCGCGGGCGGTGCGCGTCCGTGGCAGCGCGACGCGACCGCGCAGTTGATCGTCGACGCATTTGTCGAGGCAAGCCAACCCGAGACGCACGGGGACGAGTCAGCCTCGTAGGAAGAATCAAAGGATCAGCCCCGTTTTTTTGACACGCCTAGTATCGGAAGTGTCATCACCAACAGGGAGTCGTCATGGCCGAAAGATCCGAAGTCGTTTTCGTGGACGGGGTTCGCACCCCGTTCGGACGGGCCGGCGAAAAGGGAATGTACTGGAACACGCGCGCCGATGACCTCATCGCCAAAGCCATGATCGGGCTGCTGGAGCGAAACCCGTCGATCCCGCTTGACCGCTACGACGACGTCGCCGTAGCCGCCACGACGCAGCAGGGAGACCAGGGCCTGACGCTGGGCCGCACCGTCGCGCTCCTGGCGGGGCTGCCGCGGTCCGTTCCCGGATACGCGATCGATCGGATGTGCGCCGGCGCGATGACCTCGGTGACGACGTTGGCGAGCGCGATCGGTTTCGGGATGTACGACATCGCGATCGCGGGCGGCGTTGAGCACATGGGCCATCACCCGATGGGTTCCGGCGTCGACCCCAACCCGCGGTTCCTCGCCGAGAAGCTCGTCGGTTCCGATGCGCTCAGCATGGGCGCGACCGCCGAGCGCATCCACGACCGGTTCCCGCACCTCACGAAGGAACGCGCCGACCGCTTCGCGATGAACAGCCAGCACAAGCTCGCGACAGCGTACGAGAACGGGAAGATCCAGCCGGACCTGATTCCGATCGCCATCCGCAGCGAGGCAGGATGGGGGCTTGCGGAGCGTGATGAGGCGCCGCGCCCGGAAACGACCATGGAGGGGCTCGCCGGTCTCAAGACTCCGTTCCGGCCGCACGGTCGGATCACCGCAGGCAACTCTTCAGGGCTCAACGATGGCGCGACGGTGAGTATCATCGCCAGTGCCGACGCCGCGAAAGAGTTTGGCCTCGCCCCGAAGATGCGCCTGGTGAGTTTCGCGTTCGCCGGAGTGGAGCCCGAAATCATGGGCATCGGCCCGATTCCCTCCACCGAGAAGGCGCTGCGCAAGGCCGGCCTCACGATCGACGACATCGGCCTGTTCGAGCTGAACGAAGCGTTCGCCGTGCAGGTGCTGTCCCTTCTCGATCACTTCAACATCGCCGACGATGACCCGCGCGTGAACCTGTGGGGCGGCGCGATCGCGATCGGGCATCCGCTCGCCTCCACCGGCGTGCGGCTCATGATTCAGCTCGCCCGGCAGTTCGAAGAGCACCCGGAGGTGCGGTACGGCCTGACGGCGATGTGCGTCGGCCTCGGCCAGGGCGGTTCCGTCATTTGGGAAAACCCGCACTACAAGGGAAGCAGGAAGTAACGATGGCTAAGGATGCTGCAGTGCAGGATTTCGACGAATTGCTCTCCCTGACCGAAGATGAAGTTGTCACCCACTCCTTCGTGCGCGATATCGCGATCTCCGAAGGACGGACGCTCGCTCTCGTCACTCTCGACAACGGCCGTGACCACACCCGCCCGAACACCCTTGGGCCCCGCACCATGAAGGAGTACGGCGAGACCATGGCCGCGCTGAAGGAACGCGCAGCCAAGGGCGAGATTCACGGCGTTGCAGTGACCGGCAAGCAGTACATTCTCGCTGCCGGTGCAGACCTCACGAACGCCGGGGACATCCCGAGCAAGGCCGTGGCAAAGAAGATCGCCCAGCAGGGCCATGCCGCGCTCGGCGCACTGAGCGAACTGGGCGTGCCGTCGTTCGTGTTCATCAACGGCCTCGCGCTCGGCGGAGGCGTGGAGATCGCGCTCAACGCCCACTACCGCACGGTCGACAGCTCGATTCCGGCACTCGCCCTCCCCGAGGTTTTCCTCGGCATCATCCCGGGGTGGGGTGGCGCGTGGTTGCTGCCGAACCTCGTCGGCATCGAGAACGCCCTCAAGGTCATTGTCGAGAACCCACTCAAGAACAACCGCACTCTCAAGGGCAAGGATGTCCTCGAACTGGGAATCGCCGATGCGATGTTCAGCCCGGCGACGTTCCTCGAAGACTCGATCCGGTGGGCGGATGGCGTGATCTCCGGAACGACGAAGGTCAAGCGCAGGAACGAGCCCGGCAAGATCGAACGGGCCGTCAAGTGGGATGTGGCGATCGGCATCGCGAGGAAGATGCTGGAGTCCCGCATCGGGACGGTGGCGAAATCCCCTTACGCTGCGCTGGAACTTCTCCAGGCGGCGAAGAACACCGATCGCGCGACCGGGTTCGCCGCCGAAGACGAGAAGCTCGCGGAGCTCATCACGGGCGACCAGTTCCGTGCGAGCATCTACGCGTTCAATCTCGTGCAGAAGCGCGCGAAGAAGCCGGCGGGAGCACCGGACAAGGCGCTCGCGAAGCCGGTCACAAAGGTGGGAGTGATCGGTGCGGGGCTCATGGCGAGCCAGTTCGCGCTCCTGTTCGTGCGGCGCCTCAAAGTTCCCGTGGTCATCACCGACCTTGATCAGGGCCGCGTGGACAAGGGGCTCGAGTACATCCGCACGGAGATCGCCTCGCTGCTGGAGAAGAAACGCATCTCTCCGGATGAGTCAAACCGGTTGAACGCGCTCGTCACGGGCACGACCGACAAGGCCGATTTCGCGGACTGCGACTGGGTCATCGAGGCCGTGTTCGAAGAGCTTGGCGTCAAGCAGGAGGTGTTCGCCGAAATCGAAAAGCATGTCTCCGACACGGCCGTACTGGCGACGAACACGTCGTCGCTCAGCGTCGAGCAGATCGGCGCGAAACTCAAGCACCCGGAGCGCCTCGTCGGATTCCACTTCTTCAACCCGGTGGCGGTCATGCCGCTCATCGAGGTCGTGAAAGCGCCGAAGACGGATGATGCGACGCTCAGCACCGCCATGGTGACGGCCGCCGCGCTCTACAAGAACGCCGTCATCACCACAGACACTCCCGGATTCGTCGTGAATCGCATCCTCGCGAAACTCCTCGGCGAAGCCATGCACGCCGTGGACACCGGTACGCCATTTGAGGTCGTGAACGAATCCATCAAGCCGTTCGGGCTGCCCATGACGCCGTTCGAATTGCTTGAGCTCGTGGGCCTCACGGTCGGCGCCCACGTGCTCGACACGCACCATGCCGCGTTCCCCGACCGGTTCTTCGAGAGCGAGAACCTGCACACGCTCGCCGAGTATGGAAAGATCTTCGACCGGGATGGCAAGGGAAAGATCACCGGGTTCGACAAAAAGGCCGTCGCGATCGTTTCCCGCGGGTCCGGCAAGGGCACCGCGATGACCAGCGAGGAGATCCTCCGCCGTGTCGAGGATGGCCTCGCCGACGAAATCCACCGCATGCTCGAGGACGGGGTCGTCTCGGCACCCGAGGACATTGACCTGTGCCTCCTGCTCGGCGCCGGCTGGCCGTTCCAAATGGGCGGCGCGACACCGTACCTGGACCGCGTGGGCGCGTCAGAGCGGGTGTTCGGGTCGACGTTCCACACCCCTCCGATCCGGGGTGTCGAATGACGGTGCGCTGCGCCTAAACGAGACTCCTGAGCACGTACTGCAGGATTCCGCCGTTCCGGTAGTAGTCCGCTTCCCCTGGCGTGTCGATGCGCACGACGGCATCGAACTCGACCGGGCTCCGGCCCGCGGCCGACTGGGCGGTCGGCTCGGCAAGCACCCGCACGGTTTTCGGCGTGGAGCCTTCGTTGAGCGCCTCGAGTCCTGAGATGCTGATGCTTTCCGTGCCGTCGAGTCCGAGAGACGCCCAGCTCTGGCCGGCAGGGAACTGCAGAGGAACCACTCCCATTCCGATCAGGTTCGACCGGTGGATGCGCTCGAAGCTTTCGGCGATCACGGCGTGAACGCCCAGCAGGCTCGTGCCCTTGGCCGCCCAGTCCCGGCTGGATCCTGAACCGTACTCCTTGCCGGCAAGCACCACGAGCGGCGTCCCTGCGGCCTGGTAGTTCTGGCTCGCGTCGTAAATGAACGCCTGGGGGCCGCCCGGCTGCGTGAAGTCACGGGTGTACCCGCCCTCAACCCCTGCTCCGTCGTTCTCGCCAGCGAGCAACTGGTTTCGCAGGCGGATATTCGCGAACGTGCCGCGGATCATGACCTCGTGGTTGCCCCGACGCGACCCATACGAGTTGAAGTCCTTGAGGTCGATCCCGTGGGCGGTGAGGTACTGGCCTGCCGGGCTGTCCGACTTGATGCTTCCAGCGGGGCTGATGTGGTCCGTCGTGACAGAGTCACCCAGAGTGGCCAGAACGCGGGCGCTCGCAATGTCGGTGACCGGCGTGAGCTCCATCGTCATTCCGTCGAAGTACGGAGGCTTGCGCACATACGTGGATGCTTCGTTCCACTCGAACACGTCGCCCGCCGGTGTCGGAAGGGAAGTCCAGCGTTCGTCGCCGTCGAAGACCCCCGCGTACTGCGTGACGAACATCGAGCTGTCGATCGAGTCGTCGATCGTCTTCTGGACTTCGGCGGCATCCGGCCAGATGTCCTTCAGGTACACATCTTCGCCGTCGGTGCCCTGACCGAGCGGTTGCGAGTCAAAATCGAAGTCCATCGATCCGGCGAGCGCGTACGCGATCACGAGCGGCGGGCTCGCGAGGTAGTTCATCTTCACGTCGGGGTTGATGCGCCCCTCGAAGTTCCGGTTGCCCGACAGCACTGCAGTCACCGCGAGGTCGTTCTGGTTCACCGCTGCCGAGATTTCGTCCTCGAGCGGCCCGGAGTTCCCGATGCACGTCGTGCAGCCGTAGCCGACGAGGTAGAAACCGAGATCCTCAAGGTAACCGTTCAGCCCGGCCTTCTCGTAGTAGTCGGTGACGACCTTGGATCCGGGCGCGAGAGTGGTCTTCACCCAGGGCTTCGACTTCAGGCCCTTCCTCGACGCATTGCGCGCGAGCAGTCCGGCCGCGAGCATCACCGAGGGGTTGGACGTATTCGTGCAGGACGTGATCGCCGCGATGGCCACGGCGCCGTGATCGACCGTGAACTCCCGGCCGTCCTTCAGCGCGACAGCGGCGGGATTCGTGTGCGAACCGGAGACGTAGGCGTCAAGGTCCTTCTCGAACTGGGTCTTGGCCTTCGTAAGTTCGACGCGGTCCTGGGGCCGCTTCGGACCAGCGATCGAGGGAACAACCGTGCCCAGATCGAGTTCGAGATATTCGCTGAACGACGGTTCAACGCTCGCGTCGTGCCACAGGCCCTGGAGCCTGGAGTACGCCTCGACGAGGGCGATTTGTGCTTCGCTGCGTCCCGTGAGCCGCAGGTAGTCGAGGGTCACCTGATCAACCGGGAACATCGCCGCGGTGGATCCGAACTCGGGGCTCATGTTTCCGATCGTGGCCCGGTTGGCAAGGGGAACCTGCGTCACACCGGCACCGTAAAACTCCACGAACTTGCCGACCACCCCGTGAGCACGGAGCATTTGGGTGATCGTGAGCACGACATCCGTTGCCGTCACGCCCGTGGGAATCGATCCTGTGAGCTTGAAACCGACAACCTTCGGGATGAGCATGGACACCGGCTGGCCGAGCATGGCCGCCTCGGCTTCGATGCCGCCGACGCCCCAGCCGAGCACTCCCAGACCGTTGACCATCGTCGTATGCGAGTCGGTGCCCACCAGAGTGTCCGGGTAGGCGTTCAGGACCCCGTCGACCATCCGCGTCATCGTGACTCGCGCGAGGTACTCGATGTTGACCTGGTGCACGATTCCCGTACCGGGCGGAACGACCTTGAAATCGTCGAACGCCGTCTGCCCCCAGCGCAGGAACTGGTACCGCTCCCCGTTGCGCTCGTACTCGATCTCCACATTGCGCTCGAACGCGTTTTCGGTGCCGAACAGGTCGGCGATCACGGAGTGGTCGATGACCATTTCGGCCGGCGCGAGCGGGTTGATCTTCTTCGGGTCTCCCCCGAGCTCCGCCACGGCCTCGCGCATCGTGGCGAGGTCGACGATGCAGGGAACCCCGGTGAAGTCCTGCATGATGACGCGGGCCGGCGTGAACTGGATTTCGGTGTCCGGCTCGGCTGTTGGTTTCCAGGATCCGAGCGCCGTGATCTGCTCGGCCGTGACGTTCTTGCCGTCCTCGGTGCGCAACTGGTTTTCCAGCAGCACCTTCAGGCTGTACGGGAGTTTCTCGTGGCCGGGTACTGCGTCGATTCGGTAAACCCGGTAATCCTTGCCGCCGACCGACAGGGTGTCTTCGGATCCGAAACTATTCACTGCAGACATCCCGTGTCTCCTCTGATCGGCGCACTGCTGTGCATCAAACTATCTTGATATCAAGATAAATATATCATCCCGTCGGCGCATCGACAGGCGGCTCGCCCGCCTTTCGGTACACCGACGTCACCAACAACCACGTTACCCACAGCATTGCGGCGTAGAGCGGTATGCCCATGAGCAGCTTCATCGCCGCCAGAAGCTCGGTTTGCTGCGCAAAATACAACGGAGCCTGAACGGCCAGGCGCACGGAGAATACTCCGACCCACAGCCAGGTCGCCACCGTGAGAACGCGCCGCTTGGCTTTGTGTTTCCGCCACTCGGTGAGTTCATTGGTGAGCACGCCCGCGATGAGGCCGATGAGGGGCCACCGCACGGCCAGGCTCACCAGGAGCACCACCAGCGAGACCACGTTGATGATGAGGCCGAGCGCGAAGTTGTCCTCCGCGCGCCCCGTAAATAAGGCCAGGCCGGCGGACAGCGCTATTCCGAACACCCCGGCGAAAGCCTGAGTTGCCGGAGTTCGGGATAAGAGCCGGACTATGACGAACACGAGGGCGAGAGCCACCGGCGCAATGACGGAGGGGAGAACTTCGCGCGTGATGGCGTAGACGACCAGGAACCCGAGGCCGGGGAGAATTGCCTCAACAAGGCCCCTGACCCCGCCTACCGCGCGCAACAGGGAGGAACCGGTAGGGATCTCCCCGGGAGCAACCTGCCCGATTCCGGCCTTGCTGACTGCCGACCGCAACGCGTCCCGGAATGACTCCTCCTGCGGCGGCCCGTCATCGGAGCGTTCGTGCTGCACCGGCAACGTCACACTTCCAGCGGACCGGAACTGGCCCCACCCGTGGACGACTGCGGAACGGAGAGCGGGATAAGGTCCCGGGGCGGCATCGGCGTTGTTCCGCGCACGACGACGATGCTGCGAAACAGGTCCTCAATCCTGGCTGCGGCATCCGGATCCGTGACCGCATCACCCGCGATGACGCCACGCAGGAACCATCGGGGGCCATCGACACCGACGAACCTCGCCAGCCGTTTTGCACCGGGCTGACCCTGTCCGGCTGCAGGAATCTCGGCCAACAGTTCCGGACCGAACGGGCCGACGCTCAGCTTGGTCGTACCACCCTGTTTCGCAATCTGGTCTGCGATCTGATGGCGAATCTCGTGCCACAAGCCGGTGGACCGCGGTGCCGCGAACGGTTGAACCTGCAACGTCGAGCGCGCATAGTCGAGGCCAACGGCGACAACCCGCTGCGTGCTCTCCTCGACCTCCAGGCGCAACTGCAGTCCCTCCCGCGGCAATATCTTCACCCCGCCCAGATTGACGTAAGGGCGCACCGCGTTCGCCTCCGCCTCATCGAACGGGCCGGTGGTTTCTCGGTCTGCGGGGCCGGACTTCGCCTGATTCTGCTCGTCCTGACCGTCCAGTGCCGGGTTTTGTATTTCGTCCACTCCGTGTGCTCCTGCCTAAGATCCGTCTGCGGCCGCGCCGCTCGAATCGCCATATCCGGTCGAACCGAATCCTGAGTGACCTCGGTGACTCCCGGGGAGCGAGCCTACCGGTGTGAACCGTGCCCGCGACACCGGCATGACAATCAATTGGGCGATCCGATCTCCAACAGCTACAGAATAGGAGTCCGAACTGTCCGTATTCAGGAGAGTAACCCGAATTTCTCCGCGATACCCGGCGTCGACGGTGCCCGGGCTGTTCACGATGGTGATGCCGTGCCGCGAGGCAAGCCCGCTGCGCGGAACGACGAACCCCACATAGCCATTCGGGAGGGCGATGGAAACCCCGGTCCCCACGGTGGCGCGCTCGCCTGGGCCAAGCTCAACCGGTTCCGCGGCGGACAGATCCGCACCGGCGTCTCCCGGGTGCGCGTATTTCGGCGCGTCGTTTCCCACGAAAAGCACATCCACATCGTCGATCACGTTTCGAGGTTAGTGCAGTGCATGGCGGAAAGTCTGGTCGAATAGGGGTATGACACTTTACCGGGAGAAACTCTGGGCCTCAGCGTGGCTCTACCTTGCGATGGCTCTCGTCATTCCGGCGAGTCTGCTGGTGTTCCTCCCCATCAACATCACCGCCGGCATTGTGGTCGCCGTGGTGCTGTACGGCGGATGCGTCGCCATTCTCATGCTGGCGTCGCCCACGATTCTCGTGACCGATGAGGCATTCGTCGCGGGACGAGCAACCCTCCCCCTGCGCTTCGTGGGAACGGCAACCCCGTTCCGCGAGCCCGAAGCGACGCTCGAACGGGGACGGAACCTGGACGCGCGAGCCTGGTTGCTGATTCGCGGCTGGGTCGGTCCCGTCGTCAAAATCGACAACACCGATCCGGAAGACCCGACACCGTACTGGCTTGTGTCCTCCCGGAAACCGGACGACCTGGTGCGCGCGTTGTCGCAGCACACTCAGGTGGCGTAGGCGTTCTCGTTCAGCTCGCGCACTCGAGGCAGATCGGCCCGAGTTTCTCCTCGTGATCGATCTGGGACCGGTGCTTGACGAGGAAACAACTCACGCACGTGAACTCGTCGGCCTGCGGCGGAAGAACGACCACATCGAGATCAAGGTCGGAGAGGTCTGCGCCGGGCAGCTCAAAGCCGCCGGGGTTATCGGAATCATCGACGTCGACGACGCCGGACATTTTGTCCGGCACTCGTTCCTTCAACGCCTCGATCGACTCGGAGTCGTCGTCGTTCTTCCGTGGCGCGTCGTAGTCGGTTGCCATTCCCATCCACTTCTTGGTTGTCGTCTTTGTTCGAAATCGGCGGGGGTAGTCTGCATCAATTGATTGCCAATAGCAAACTGCCCGCCAATACTCACATGTTCTCGCCAGACTGAACTTGCGGCACGCCCGCGATATTCCCTCATTGCCGGGTGTTTCATGGCACCCTAAAGGCATTCTTGCGATGTGGAAGAGGCATGCTCATGGAGGACCTGAGAGTCATCGGTGTCGAAGACGGCGCACTCCTCGTTTCCTCGGACGCCGGCGAACGGTTCCGGATCGCCGTCGATGAGGCGCTGGCGCAGCAGTTGAGGCGGGCAGTGCGGGATCCCGGTAACTCCCCCCGGCTCGCTCCCCGGGAGATTCAGGCGCACATCCGCTCGGGAATGTCCGCTCAGGACGTTGCCTCGATCACCGGGGCATCGCTCGAGTACATTCAGCGCTTCGAGGGCCCCATTCTCGCCGAGCGGGAATTCGTGATTGAGTCGGCGCTGGCCGTGCCCGTGCACACGGCGATGGACACGGAACTGACCGATGCGCCGGAAACGTTCGGTTCGGCGATTCTCGCGAGATTGCACGGGCTGGGAGCCACGGGTGAGCGCTGGGCAAGTTGGAAGGAGGAGGGCCACGGCTGGGTAGTGAAGCTGTCGTTCACCTCCAATCAGATCGACCACGATGCGCGATGGCGGTTTGACCCGCGGAAGTCTGCACTCGCCCCCCTCAACAACGAGGCCGAATCGCTCTCCCGGCAAGGGGATCTGACCGGCACGCTCATTCCGCGGTTGAGAGCAGTCGACGGGCACGACCGGGTTGCGGACAGCTCCCGTTTTGACAGTGGAGCATTCGTCGACCAGGAATTGTCCGAGTTGAGTTCCGCACCGCCGACGGGCGCAGCGCTGCGCGGCGGCCCGGAGCAGGATTTCTCCCTGAAGGACACAGTCCCGCACCTCGCCGCCGTTCCGGCGGACGGCGCCGAGACTCGAATCGAGGCGGGACCGGAGTCCCATCAGACCGCCGACCTCCTCGAAGCGCTGCGCCGTCGGCGCGGCGAACGGGAGAGTGCGCGTTTCGACGATGAAACGAATGCCATGGCCGACCATCCCTCGACCGGAACCATTCACCTCGTCGACGTGCCACTGGATGACTTCGACGAGGACGAGTCGGGCGACTCCGCAGGGCAGACCCGAACAATTCGCAACCTGACGCAAAAGCCGGCAAAGCGCGGCCGTGCCGCCATGCCGAGCTGGGACGAAATCGTCTTCGGCGCGCGCTCGGACGACGACCCGGCCTAGTTTCCGGACAGCCCGAACGCTCCGAACCTCAGCAGCGGCACCGCCGACTCCTCCGGCGAGAATGAGCCATGCTGGCCGATCATGTTTCGGCCGGTCTGATTCTGCGCGCGAGTGTCGTAGTAGGCGATCGCGCGCCTCGCGGCGACGAGGATATCGCCGATGCGCGGCGCAACGACGGGATCCACGGCGGGACCGAACCAGCCCTGTTCAATCGCCTCCCTGCGCGTGAGAACGTGGGATCGCCCGCCCTCCGCCGCTTTCCAGCGTTCCAGGATGCTCGCGCGCAGCGGGGTGCCCGCATCCGGCTCGAAGTGGAGCTGGAGGCACCGCGGTTCACCGGCGACGAATCGGATGCCGTCGACGAGCGCAGAATCGTCGCCGAACAGCACGTGCGAGGATTCCGGAACATCGATGACGCCGTGGTCTGCGGTCACGAGCATCCCTTCGCGGGGTCCGAGCATCGGGACGAAGCGGGACAATTCGGAGTCGACGGCCTCCAGCGCGTCGCGCCACTTCTCCGACTCCCAGCCGTGCGCGTGGGCGGCCTGGTCGAGTTCGGGGATGTACAGGTAGACGATCCCCTGCCGCACGTCGTCGAGCGCCTGCCGCGCGGCCGCGAACCGGTCCGCAATGGACTTTCCCGACACGTAGCGGGCGCCGCGAAGCACCGCGTGGGTGAAGCCCGAGTGCCGGTACCGTTCCGGGGCTACGACGATGCTCGGCACCCCGAGATCCGACGCGCGCTCGAACACGGTGGCCGCGCGCTGCCAGGTTGCCGGATCCAGTCGATCATCCCAACCCGTCAGTTGGTTGACGATCCGATCGTGCGCGGGGTCGAGCACGGTGTAACCGATAAGTCCGTGGATGCCGGGGGGCTCCCCCGTCGTGAGGGTCGCGAGGTTCGCGGCCGTGGTGGTCGGGAATCCTGCGGTCGCGACCGAGGCTTTGGTCAGCTCCCGAGCCATGGTTCTGGCGTGGCCGGCCCGCGCCCGCAGGGACGAAACCCCCAGGCCGTCGACGAGCACAACGACGGCCCGATCGACGGAGGGAAGAGCCAGAGAGTTGGGCTCGCCGAAAATTGCGGCAAGGCAACTCGGGAGAACATCGGCAAGGCTCGGCCGCCCTGATTTCGTGGCCGGTAGCATGGTCGCAATCCTATGACTACACCTTCCACACCCCCGCCCAGCACCTCCGAGCCCGGTTTGTCCTCCACCGCTGGCGAGCGCATCGACGACATCGATGTCTCGACCGAGATGGAGGGCTCCTACCTCGAGTACGCCTACTCGGTCATTTACTCCCGGGCACTCCCGGATGCCCGCGATGGGCTGAAGCCGGTGCAGCGCCGCATCCTGTACCAAATGAGCGAGATGGGGCTTCGCCCCGATCGCGGCCACGTGAAGTCGTCCCGCGTCGTCGGGGATGTCATGGGCAAGCTCCACCCGCACGGCGACGCGTCGATCTACGACGCGATGGTGCGCCTTGCGCAGCCGTTCATCCTGCGGGTGCCGCTCGTCGACGGCCACGGCAACTTCGGCTCGCTGGACGACGGCCCGGCGGCCCCCAGGTACACCGAGGCCCGGTTGGCCGCTGCGGCGATGGCCATGGTGTCCGACCTCGACGAGGACGTCGTCGATTTCGTGCCGAACTACGACAACCAGCTCACCCAGCCCGACGTGCTGCCTGCCGCATTCCCGAACCTGCTCGTGAACGGCGCGTCGGGCATCGCGGTGGGAATGGCGACGAACATGGCGCCGCACAACCTGATCGAGGTCGTGGGCGGCGCGCGCCACCTTCTCGCGAATCCGGACGCGAGCCTCGACGACCTCATGGCGTACGTGCCCGGCCCCGATCTGCCGACCGGCGGAACCATTGTGGGGCTCGACGGCATCCGCGACGCGTACGAGACGGGGCGCGGAAGTTTCAAAACTCGCGCGCGCGTCTCCGTGGAGAACATCACGGCGCGCAAGACCGGGCTCGTCGTCACGGAGCTTCCGTACATGGTCGGCACTGAGAAGGTGATCGAGAAGATCAAGGACGGGGTGAATTCGAAGAAGCTTTCCGGCATTTCGGATGTCACGGACCTCACCGACCGCAAACACGGGTTGCGGCTGGTCATCGGCATCAAGACCGGATTCAACCCGCAGGCCGTTCTGGAGCAGCTGTACAAGCACACGCCGCTCGAAGACCAGTTCAACATCAACAACGTCACGCTCGTCGACGGCGGCCCGCGAACTCTCGGTTTGCGCGACCTGCTGCAGGTGTATGTTGACCACCGCATCGCGGTCACGACGAGACGCACGACGTTCCGCCTCGCGCGGCGCCGGGAACGGCTTCACCTCGTCGACGGGCTGCTCATCGCGATCCTCGACATCGACGAGGTCATCCAGGTGATCCGCGCCAGCGACGACTCCGACGCCGCCCGCAAGCGTCTCATGGATGTTTTTGACCTGAGCGAGGTGCAGGCGGAGTACATTCTTGAGCTGCGGCTGCGGAGACTCACCAAATTCTCGAGGATCGAACTCGAGGCGGAACGCGACAAACTGCGGGCCGAGATTGCAGAACTGGAGCGACTGCTGTCGGACTCGGCTCTCATCCGCCAGCTGGTCTCGGAGGAGCTTGAGGCAGTGGCCGAGGAGTTTGGCACTCCCCGCAGGACACTCCTGACTGAGGCGCGGGCGTCGATCGCTACCGCAACCGCGACGAGGGCTTCGGGTTCGAAGGCTGCACCTGTCTCACTGGAGATCGAGGACACCCCGTGTCGTGTTTTGCTTTCGACAACTGGACGGATCATCCGCGTGGACCTCGGCGACGAGATGTCTGACACTCCGGTACGCGCCATCCGTCGAAGCAAACATGACGCCATCCGGTCATCGGTCGTGACGACAAGCCGAACGGAGATTGGGGCGATCACGAACCTTGGGCGGCTGGTGCGCCTCTCCCCCGTCGATCTGCCTCAGGTTCCCGAAAATTCGGTTCAGCTTGCCGCTGGCGCGAAGGTGGCCGAGTATCTCGCTCTTGACGGGAAGAAGGAGCGCGTTGTTTCACTCGTGTCTCTCGAGTCGGATGCACCCATCGCGCTCGGCACGAAGCAGGGAATCGTGAAGCGACTGACGGCTGGTGACTACCCGAGCCGTCCCGATTTCGACGTGATTGCGCTCAGGGACGGTGACGAAGTTGTTGGTGCAGCTCAAGGCACGGACGCAGAAGAGCTGGTCTTCGTGACATCGGATGCACAGTTGCTGCATTTCCCGGCTAGTTCTGTTCGTCCGCAAGGGCGAAGTGCCGCGGGCATGTCAGGAATGAGGTTGTCGGCTGGCGCGCTGATCATTCATTTCACTTCGGTGGATCCCGGCGCCGACGTGGTCGTCGCGACGGTCTCGACGCACAGCGACACGATTGCGGGCACCGATCCCGGTCGTGCGAAGGTGTCGTCGTTCACCGAGTTCCCCGGCAAGGGCCGTGGCACCGGGGGTGTTCGCTGCCATGCATTCCTGAAGGGCGAGGACTCGCTTGCGCTCGCCTGGGCGGGGACGGCCCCCGCGCTGGCCGTGGGCACGGATGGTGCCGCACGGGAGCTTCCGGATGCGGGAGCGAAGCGCGACGCGTCGGGAACGCCTCTGGGCGCCGTGGTGGGCTCGGTGGGCATGTCGGCACAGTCAGCGTGATGGGTCGCCCGTGGTGAACCGCAGGGCCGCCCGCGTGATCCTGTTCGACGAGCTGGATCGCGTGCTGCTGTTCCGCGGCATCGACTCGACCCGGCCGGATGCCGCGCCCTGGTGGTTCACCCCCGGCGGAGGCCTCGAGCCGGGCGAGACCACCCGCGATGCAGCGCTGCGGGAAGTGCTGGAGGAAACCGGAATTCGGCTCCCATCCGTTATTGGTCCGGTTTTAGACCGTGAGACCGACTTCACATTCGAGGGAGAGCCGCTGCACCAGTACGAGCAGTTCTTCATCGCGCACGTCCATGGGGTTGAAATAGATTCCTCCGGCTGGAGCGAACTGGAGAAGCGCATGATGCTCGAGTCCCGCTGGTGGTCGCTCGACGAACTGGAGTCCACGTCGGAGACGATCTATCCTGAGAATCTGGCAGATCTTGTGCGTGAACAGCTACCCTGACGTGATCGGTCGACGACATGACGCACGAGGAAGATCACCATGGAATCAACACCTGGACCCGTCTCCACGCTTGACCTCGACGAGTGCTGGAGGCTGCTCACAGCGAACTCCCTGGGACGGATCGCGCTGTCGGCGGCGGGCGAAATCGACATCTTCCCCGTGAACTACTATGCCGATGGCAGCACCATCCTGCTCCGAACCGCTCCGGGAACAAAGCTCGTGGAACTCACCCTTGACGACAGGGTTGCGTTTGAAATCGACGGTTACACCGGCGACATGGCGTGGAGCGTAGTTGTAAAAGGTACCGCGCATCAACTTGAGTCGGGCGACGAAATCGGCGAGGCCGAGGCGGCGCCGCTCACGCCCTGGATTCCGACGCTCAAATTCCGATTCGTTCGGATAACTCCCAAGGAGATCACGGGACGGAAGTTCCACCCCGCGCCAGAGCCGGAACGGTACTGACGGGGACCGCCGGCTACACGTCGATGCGGTCGCGGCTGAGGTCAGCGGCACCGGCAATGATGAACTCCTTGCGCGGTGCGACATCGTTGCCCATGAGAAGTTCGAACACGGTTTCAGCGTGCTCCGCATCGGGGATGCGCACGCGCCGCAGCGTGCGGTACCGGCGGTCCATGGTGGTCGTCGACAACTGGTCGGCATCCATCTCGCCGAGACCCTTGTAGCGCTGAATCGGGTCCTGATACCGATTGCCCGACTTCTTGAGGCTGGCAAGCACCGCGTTCAGCTCTGCTTCCGAATACGTGTAGATCGTCTCGTTGGGTTTCGAACCCGCGTTCATCACGACGACGCGGTGCAACGGCGGAACCGCCGCGTACACCCGACCGTCCTTGATCATCTCGGGCATGTAGCGGTGGAACAACGTGAGCAACAGGGTGCGGATGTGCGCACCGTCGACATCCGCGTCGCTCATGATGATGACCTTGCCGTAGCGCGCACTCGAAAGATCGAAACTGCGCCCGGAGCCTGCGCCGATCACCTGAATGATGGAGGCGCACTCCGCGTTGCCGAGCATGTCCGGCAGCGACGCCTTCTGCACGTTCAGGATCTTGCCACGGATCGGCAGAAGCGCCTGGTATTCGCTGTCCCGCGCGAGCTTCGCCGTGCCCAGCGCCGAGTCCCCCTCCACGATGAACAGCTCGCTGTTGGCGACATCGTTGCTGCGGCAGTCCACAAGCTTCGCCGGCAACGACGAACTCTCCAGCGCGTTCTTCCGACGCTGCGTCTCCTTGTGCGCCCGCGCGGACACGCGCGCCTTCATTTCGGCGACGATCTTGTCGAGCACGAGGGCAGCCTGATTCTTGTCGTCGCGCTTCGACGAGGAGAATCGCTCCCCCAGTCCCTTCGCGATCACGTTCGCGACGATGTTGCGCACCGCTGGCGTGCCCAGAACTTCCTTCGTCTGCCCCTCGAACTGCGGTTCGGGGAATCGAACTGTCAGCACGGCGGTGAGTCCGGCAAGGATGTCGTCTTTCTCGAGCTTGTCGTTTCCGGCCTTGAGTCGGCGGGCGTTCTGCTCCACTTGCGCGCGCAGGAACTTCATCAGACCCTGATCGAACCCGGCCAGATGCGTGCCGCCCTTCGGCGTCGAGATGATGTTCACGTAGCTGCGGATCTCCGTGTCGTATCCGGTGCCCCAGCGCAACGCGACCTCGACCTCGCACTCCCGCGTCAGTTCGGTAGACACCATATGCCCGGAGTCGTCGAGCACCGGAACGTTTTCGTTGAACGTGCCGGACCCCGTGATGTGCCACGTGGACGTGACGGGGGCGTCCTTGGCGAGAAAGTCGACGTACTCGACGATTCCACCCGCATACCGAAAGTGCTCGTTGAC
>CALMSL010000009.1 GCA_937872445.1 uncultured Microbacteriaceae bacterium
CGCAACCACCGTGCACCGTATTTCGGTGACTACGGGATCGTCCGAGTGCGGTGGGGCAAGCCGCACCGCGGCTCTGCGAAGAAGCAGCGCTCCGTTCTCACTGTGTGGGACTGGTCAGCCGAGATGATGAAGGACTGGATCACCAACGGGCTCGCTCACTACGGCCGCCCAGTCAGCGACGTGTTCCCGACAACCGCTGGATCGCTCGTGACCGAGACACATCTCCTTCAGCGGCTGCACCAGTTCCTCGACGAGCTCGGCTTCCCACCCGGCCTGGACCTGCACTCGTTTCGACGGTCCTACGCGACTCATCTGATCGAGGGCGAAGGTTACGACGTGACCTTCGTGCAGATGCAGCTCGGCCACGAGCACGCCTCCACCACGTCGATCTACACGCTCACCTCGCCCGACTATCAGAGCCGCGCCCTCGAGGCGGCGCACAACAAGACTCTGCTTGCCGCTCAAGCGCTGCACCGAGAGAAGAAGGCACCATGAAACGCGAAATCACCTACACCTGGCGTGCCCGCGAGCTGATGGCCCGCAACGGGATAAACAGTGCGCAAGCCCTCACCGACCAGCTGCGAGAACGGGGCATCACCCTCTCCCGGTCACAGGTGTGGCGTCTGGTCGCCCAAGACCCGGAACGTATCTCATTCGCCGTCCTCGGTGCACTATGTGACGTGCTCGGAGTCGAACCCAACGAGCTGATCGTCTTCGCGGCCAGCGACGCGCGCACCCTCCGGCAGAAGGCGATCGGCAACGCCGCTCCCCTGCCGGACCTGCGCGACTACCGCCCCGTGAGGGCACGGATCGTCACAGATGACACCGACGATTAACTCAGGCGGCCGGCCGGAGAGCAACGGCATCGGGGCGTCCCGATCCCCCACCATCGAGAACCTCGTCGAGCCGCGCCGGCGCGGCCGGCCGAGATCATCTGGCGGGAGGCACTGTGATCGATGCGGACGAGACGTCGCCAAGATCCGAGTGCGATGGCCAGACGGGGCCATCTGCGGCGCATGCTTCACTTCCGCCGTGCACGAGTACGGCCCTTGCTCCATGTGCGGTGGTCAGCGGATGCTTCCCGGCCGCTCCCCCGCCGGCGAGAACATTTGCCGCGACTGCGCGGGAATCACGACGGCGCTGGTGTGCGATCGCTGCGGCAGCGAAGCTGAACGATTTAGGAGCGGAGTGTGCGCCCGCTGCGTGGTGCGAGAGGACCTGGAGTCGCTTCTGAAACCAAACTTTCCCCCCGATCTACGGCTCAAACGCCTCATCGGAATCCTCGCCGATGCCGGTCGCCCGGAAAGCATCTACACGTGGATGAACAAGCCGGCCCCGAAACGACTCCTCACCATGATCGGAGAACGGGAGGTCGCTCTGACCCACGAGGCATTTGATGCCTACGACCACTCCCCCACCGCTGCCGCTCACCTGCGGGAGATCCTCGTGCACCACCGGATGCTGCCCGAGCGGCGCAGTCTCCCGTTCGCGTTGTTCGAGAGGTGGCTCGAGCAACGACTGAGCGAACTCGCGGAATGGCCCGACATTCACCGTCCGATCGAGCGATTTGCGCGATGGCACCACCTGAAACACCTTCGCCTCAAACTCGACGCCGGCGCCCCCAATATGGACACCGCGACCCGCTCGGCGAAGCAAGAGATCACCGAAGCCGGAAAGTTCCTGCGATGGCTGCTCGAGGAGCACGGCACCGCCGCCGACGGTCTCCAGCAAGCTCATGTCGATGAGTATCTTGCCGAGGGCACGAGCACCCGCAAACACATCCGCAACTTCGTGCATTGGCTGCATCCCGGGCGACCCCAAAGAAGAACGATCACCGCGCCGCATCGCGCCGCGAAATCGATGCCCTTGTTGACCCAGAGCCAGCGAATCGAGCTCGTACGCAACTGCCTTGACTTCGAGCAAGTCACCCTGTCAACACGGGTCGCCGCGTTGATTTTCTTACTCTGGGCCCATCCGCTTGTGAAGATCGCTGCGCTCACCTGCGACCAGCTTGAGATGCCTCCCCGCGGCATGACGATCACGCTCGGTGCTAACCCCGCCGCGGTTCCCGCTCTAGTTGCTCCCCTGTTCTGGGAACACGTCGCGAGCCGGGGCAACCAGCAGACCACCAACACCGGAACCGACTGGCTGTTTCCCGGTTTCCGGGCCGGACAGCACATCCACCATCAGACCCTCAGCGAACGATTCCTGGTGCTCGGCATCGACCCTCAACGTGCCCGAAACACCACGCTGCAAGACCTCACGCGCGAGGTCGACGCGAGATCGCTCATCGATCTCCTCGGCTACAGCGCCACCCTCATCGTCCAACACGCTGGGCGGGCCGGGGTTCCGATGTCGGACTACGTCGACCTCCGTCGCCCTCCTAGCCCAACCTGACAGCCCGCGAACTGCGGCGTTGGCTAGCTCCCGACATCCTCTGCCGATTGCTCCGGATCTTCAGGCAGCTTGTAAGCCCGAAGGCCCAAATGCCGTGCGGTGAAGATCATATGACTGTCGTAGCTCGCGAGCGTGACCGACTTCGCCAGTGCGGTGAGGCGCAACGCATTGTCGATGATCTCAGAGTCCGGCTTGGCCAGGCCGATGTGGTCGAGCGGGTCAGACTGCAGCACGGCGTACAGCTGAGGGATCGGACCGCCCTGCCCAATTTCCGCCTTGCGGATGAGAGTACGTCGATCGACGCCGGGGAAGGCTCGCTCGAGCCAGCCCAAGGCAAGAGTCGCGAGCCACCGACGATCATGGGCCACTCCCCCGAAGGTCATCTTGCCGTTGCTGTGCTTAAGGTCGTCCAACTCCGCGACCACCACCGCGGGCACCGTGATCGCGATCGATTGCGTTCCGGCTATCGCCGGCCAGTCCAGTACGGTCAGGTCGCCTTTGTGGCGCATCAAGACGTTGGTATCGACCACTACCGCATGAAGGTGCTCGGGAAACGTTCCTGGCATGCTTGGCACGTTCCACACAGCAATGTCGCTTTCGAGAGCGACTTTCCCGTGTTCGAAGGCTGCCATCCTGGCATTCAGTTCCAGAGTGATCAGAGCCGTTAGCGATGCCCCGTAGGCGATCGGATCCATGCTCTGGATAGTCCAGTAGCGGCGGGTAGTCAGGAGTCGCTCGACCGGCCGAGGTTCAAGGGATAGGTATCTGGTCCAGAACT
>CALMSL010000010.1 GCA_937872445.1 uncultured Microbacteriaceae bacterium
AGTACAGCTCGTATTCGTACGGGTGCGGCCGCAGCGACATCGGCGCGAGCTCCTTTTCGCGCTTGTACGCAATCCACGTTTCGATGAGGTCCGGCGTGAACACGCCGCCTTCGAGGAGGAAGTCATGATCCGCCTCGAGCTCGCGCAGCACGGCGTCGAGAGTCACGGGAAGCTGCGGGATGCTCTTCGCTTCCTCCGGCGGCAGCTCGTACAGGTCCTTGTCGATCGGGTCGAGCGGCTCGATCTTGTTCCGGATCCCATCGAGCCCCGCCATGAGCTGGGCCGCGAACGCGAGGTACGGGTTGCCGGAGGCATCCGGGCACCGGAACTCGATGCGTTTGGCTTTCGGGTTCGTGCCCGTGATCGGGATCCGGATGGCCGCGGAGCGGTTTCCGGCCGAATACACGAGGTTGATGGGCGCTTCATAGCCTTTCACGAGCCGGCGGTAACTGTTGATCGTCGGGTTCGTGAACGCGAGAACCGCGGGCGCGTGCTTCAGGAGCCCGCCGATGTACCAGCGCGCGATGTCGGAAAGGCCGCCGTACCCGCTTTCGTCGTAGAACAGCGGCTTGCCGTCGTTCCACAGGGACTGGTGGGTGTGCATCCCGGAGCCGTTGTCGCCAAACAGCGGCTTGGGCATGAACGTTGCCGTCTTGCCCCACTGCTCCGCCGTGTTCTTGACGATGTACTTGAACTTCAGGATGTCGTCCGCCGAGTGCACCATCGTGTCGAACCGGTAGTTGATCTCGGCCTGACCGCCCGAGCCCACCTCGTGGTGGGCGCGCTCCAGGATGAGACCGGCGTCGATGAGCTTGAGGCTGATGTCGTCGCGCAGGTCGGCCTGCTTGTCCACCGGGCTCACCGGGAAGTAGCCGCCCTTGAACGGGGTTTTGTTGCCGAGGTTGCCTCCCTCCTCGGACCGGCCGGAGTTCCACGCGCCCTCCTCCGAGTCGACGGCGAAGAAGCTGGAGTTCTGTTTCACGTCGTATCGCACGTCATCGAAAATGTAGAACTCGGCTTCCGGAGCGAAATATGCGGTGTCGGCGATACCGGTGGACGCGAGGTATTTCTCCGCTTTGCGCGCCACCTGGCGCGGGTCCCTCCCGTACACTTCGCCGTTGCGCGGGTTGTAGATGTCGAACACCATGATGAGCGTGCGCTCCACCCGGAACGGGTCGATGTAGGCCGTGGTGATGTCCGGGATCAACTGCATGTCCGATTCGTGGATGGACGCGAACCCGCGGATGGACGAACCGTCGAACAGCTGTCCGACGCTGAAGAAATCGTCGTCGACCGACGCTGCGGGAATGTTGAAGTGCTGTTGCACCCCCGGGAGATCGGTGAATCGAACATCAAGGAATTTGACGTCGGTGTCCTTGATGAACTTGAGCACTTCGGACGGGTTACTGAACATGCGCTGACTCCCTGTTGGTGATTCCGGTCCCGGTTGCCTGGTGGGGCCAGACGTGGTTGTGTAGCCAGAAAAAGAGTAGGGGGGTGCGGTTTCGCACCGGTATCGCTCGTGTTTCGGTCGTGTTTCGCGTCTCACCTAGGATCGGAGGGTGCCCGTTGCCGAATCCCCGTCCGCGCCCGACCAGCAGCGTTGGCCGGGCGAACGGCTGGGATTGCCGCAGTCCGGGCCGCGATCCATTGCACGCCCAGGGCGCCGGATCGGAGCCCTCATCGTCGATTGGGGGCTGAGCGTTCTCGTGTCCGTGGCATTTTTCCGCTATGACGCGTTCGCGACGCTCGGCATTTTCGCGCTGACCCAGATCGTGTTCCTCACCATGGTGAACGGCAGCATCGGACACGTGGTGTTCCGGATGCGCGTCGTCCCGATCGCTGGCGGCTGGATCGGGGTGTGGCGTCCGATCGTTCGCACGCTTTTGCTGTGCGTGGCGATCCCCGCCCTGATCTGGGACCGGGACCAGCGCGGACTGCACGACAAGGCGGCGGGAACCGTCCTCGTTGTCCGCTGACGCTCCGGGAATCGGCCACCGCACCGCGTGACTGCACATCGGGTCGGGAATCAGGCGCGGCGCTGTGCGCGCGCCTTCATGGGGTCGATCCCCTTCGGAATGGGAAGATTCGGCCCCTTGTGCAGTGAGCTTACGCGATTGCTCACGGCATAGACCTCCGCCTTGTTCAACGCCTTCTTGAACCGGCCGAGGCGGCGGGCGAGTTTGTGCAGCGGGATGGAGTCCTCATCCGGCCCTACATGGAGCACGTTGACGGGGACGTTCGGAAGAATGCGGGCAATCTTGCGTCGTTCGTCTTCCACCATCTTTTGCGTGCGGGTCTCCGGTCCTTCCCCGATGAGCACGACGCCGCCCTTCCCGACCGCGCGGTACACCGCATCCTGAGTTTTGGGGCTGATGGCGATAGGCATTTCGCTTCCGGTCCAGCCGCGGGGGAGCGAGCTCTTCAGCACAGCGCCGACGGCACCTGGCTGACCGGCGATCTGTGAGTACGCAGCGCGCTCTGCCTTGCGGCCGAGAATCACGAGAAACGCCAGCAGACCGCCCAGAACGCCGGCGACGATCCACAGGATCAGGCCCGGGACGTTCCCCGGTGACAGGATCAGACCGAGCAGGATGCCCACGAGCACGGGGAGTGCGAAACCCAGTGCCATCCACCAGATCGCCGTCGAGTCGTACCGACGGGTCATCTGGAAAACCTGGTACATCTGCTTGAGACGACCGGGCTCTTTCGCGGACTTCGGGCTGGATTTGCGCGTTCGTGCCATGCCGTCAACGATACCGGCTCTCCTCCTGCGCATGCACCGAGTGCCGGCGAAGTGCACACAACGGCACCTCATCGCCCTGCAAATGGCGCCGGTGTCCGACGATGGCACGGTGGACACGCTTGGCGGATATCGGCTCGTCAGAAAACTGGGCTCAGGGTCGAGCGCAGAAGTGTGGCTGGGCAGCGACGGTTCGAACTGCGCAGCGCTCAAGGTGTACCGACCCGGAGTCGGCACCGCGAGGATCGATGCCGAAATTGAAGCGCTCGGGCGTGCGTCGCACCGCCATCTGCTGAGGCTCGATGATCTGTCGACGGGGCCGGATGGACTGCCGTGCCTCATCCTGCAGCGGCTCTCCACGTTCAGTCTCGGTCGGCTCCTGGCGGTCCGCCAGCCGTCCGCGGGAGAAGCGGTGACGATCCTCGCCCCGCTCGTCGCGGCTGTCGCCGAACTCCATCGCGTCGGCGTTGCGCACGGCGCAGTGGGCCCCTCAGCGGTGCTTTTCGACGAGTCCGGTGCTCCAGTTCTGGCGCGCTTCGGATCGGCCGAATTGTTCGGCGACTTCCCCCAGGAGCCGGCACCGGCAAGTCTGCCGCCAGCGCTCCTGTCCCAGGAGCCTGCGGTAGCGGGCGACATGGGCCGCCTCGTCGAATTGTGCGAGTCGACGCTTGGGCGCGTCGGTGGCGACGTCACGCGCTGGCTCGCCACCGCGCCCGACCGTGAGCCGGACACGTTTCCGGGAGAACTTGCGGACCGGCTCTTTGCCCTGGCGACTCCGGGCCCGGTCTTTCTTTCCGTGCGGGAGCGCGGCGATGCGCGCGGGAGCGCGCCCGATTCGGTGCGGTCGAATGTGAGTGCCGCCTCGAGGGCGTTGCCGACTGTTGCGGCCGACGAGGACTCCGCTATCCCGATGGGCGCCCCGGCAAGGGGAACTGCGTCGGAGTTCCTGGCCATGCTGCACGTGCCGGATTCGGTGTCGAACCCGGTCGTCGGCTGGATTGCCGGAATCGGGGCGAACTGGTCCATTTCTGCACTCCGCGCGAGAATCACCGCGCTGCTGCGTCCGGTACGAAAGCCCGTGTGGGTCGCGGCAGGAGCGGTCGCTGTCGCGATTGTCGCGTTCACCGCGCTTGCTCCTGCCCGGTCCGGAACCACGGCGGGCGCACAGGCCGAGCCTCGCCCTCCTGGCCCGGGTGTCGCGGTTCCGACGGCGACAGCGTCCGCGCCGGAAGACGGCGTCCCCGCCGCAGACTCCGCGATCCTCGGCGATGATCCCGTTGCGGCCGGATTGGCTCTCTTGCACGCCCGGGCCGCATGTTTCGACTCGAACTCCGTGCTCTGCCTTGGCGGGGTAGACCAGTCGGGTTCTTCGGCGATGGAATCCGACAGCTACCGGATTCGAATTCGGCAGGCGGGCGGCAGCCCGGAACCCGCGATCGGCTCGCTCATCGAGGGCGCGTCGATCCCGCACGGCGCGCTTGGCCTCACGATCATTGAGCGTCTGGGCGACACCGTACTGCTCTCGATTACCGTAGCCGAGGGGATGGGCGGAGCATCCGCGGCACCATCCTCCTCGTCGCTCCTGGTCATTCGAGGAGACCATGGCTGGCGCATTCGCGACCTGATCGCTGCCGATCCGGTCACGGGCCAGCGCAAGCCCTGGGTCAATTCAGGATTCTGATCAGTTCAGACCGAGCACTCCGGCGAAATCTCCCTGTTCCAGCCGCTCCTTCACCGCGACCAGGAAGCGCGCAGCATCCGCGCCATCGACGATGCGGTGGTCGTAGGACAGTGCGAGGTACGCCATGGAACGGATGGCGATGGCGTCCAGTCCATTGTCCGTGACGACAACCGGCCGCTTCGTGACGATGCCGGTTCCCAGGATTGCGGATTGGGGCAGGAACACCACCGGAGTGTCGAACAGCGCGCCGCGCGAACCGGTGTTGGTGACCGTGAACGTCCCGCCGGCGAGTTCATCCGGCTTCAACTGGTTGTTGCGGGTACGGTCCGCCAGGTCTGCGATCTGGCCGGCGAGCTGGGCGAGATTGAGGTCGCCAGCATTCCGGATCACCGGGGTGAGCAGGCCGCGTTCGGTGTCGACCGCGATGCTGACGTTCTCCTGGCCGGGGTACACGATGCTCTCGCCATCGATCGAAGCGTTGATGATCGGGAACGCTTTGAGAGCTTCCGCGGCCGCGAGGGTGAAGAACGGCAGGAAGGTGAGCTTGTTGCCGGTTTTTTCCAGGAATGCGGCCTTCACCGAGTCTCGGAACGTGGAGACGGCCGTGACATCCACTTCGACCACGGTGGTGAGCTGAGCGGATGTTTGCATCGACACCACGGCACGTTCCGCCACAACCTTGCGCAGTCGGGACATGGGGACGGTGGTTCCGCGAAGCGGAGACGTTTCGAGCGGCTTGCGGGCGGAGGCGCCACCGCTCGCGATGCCGGTCGCGGAAAGCACATCCTGTTTGCGGATGCGCCCGCCAATCCCGGATCCGCTGATCGTGGATAGGTCGATTCCGCTTTCGTTCGCCAGCTTGCGCACGAGTGGAGTCACGTATCCGGCGTTCGCTGCCGCGGTGGCGGGCGGTGCAGGCGGTGAGACCGCCGGTGAGGGAGCCGGAGCCGGTGCGGGAACAGGCGCCGGCACGGGGGCGGGAGCTGCTGTGGGGGCCGGCGCTGGAGCGGATGCTGCAGGATCCGGCGCAGGAGCCGCTGCTGCGGGAGCCGGCGCTGGTGCCGGAGGAGCGGGCGGCGCAACGGGCGCCGGTGCCTGAGTCGGCGCGGCTGCCGGTGCAGGGGCAGGCGCTTCTTCGGCAACAGGCGCGGGTGCTGGTGCTTCCTCCGGGGACTCCTGAACCGGTGCGGCCGCGGGCGGCGCCTGGAACTCCGCTGGCGCCTCGGTTGCGGTCGCGGGTTCGGCGGGTGCAGGCTCGTCCGGTGCAGGCTCGGCCTGCGCGGGCGGGGCAGCTTCGGCGGCGGGTGAATCCTGTGCCGGCGCATCTGGGGCGCCGCCGCCGATCGTAGCCAGTGGCGTGCCCACGTCGACGGTCTCGTCTTCGGCGACGAGGATCGCCTCGAGAACTCCGGCGATGGGGGAAGGGATCTCGGTGTCCACCTTGTCGGTGGAAACCTCCACTAAGGGTTCGTCGACTTCAACCCGGTCGCCGACTTTTTTCAACCAGCGGGTCACCGTTCCTTCTGTGACACTCTCCCCAAGTGCCGGGAGGTTGACGGATTCGCTCATCTGTGATGCTCCTTATATGGCCGAGGCTGTCCCAACCAGCATAGTTCCGGTTGTGCGATCACACCGCGTGGAGAGGTTTTCCGGCGAGGGCCAGGAATGCTTCTCCGAGTGCTTCGTTCTGTGTTGGATGTGCGTGGATCAGCGGGGCGATGTCCTCCGGGTACGCCTCCCAGTTCACGGCGAGCTGGGCTTCCCCGATGAGTTCGCCGACTCTGGCGCCGATCATGTGGACGCCGACAACGGGACCGTCGTTCACGCGAACGACCTTGATCGAGCCCGAGGTGCCCAGGATGTGGCTCTTGCCGTTTCCGGCAAGGTTGTAGTCGTAGCTGCTGACTTTGTCGTCGCCGTACGCTTCCCTGGCTTTCGACTCGGACAGGCCGATCGACGCGACCTCGGGGTCCGAGTAGGTGACCTTGGGGATGTTCGTGTCGGAAATCACGATCGGGTTCAGGCCCGCGATTTCCTCGGCGACGAAGATTCCGTGCTGGAATCCGCGGTGGGCCAGCTGCAAACCGGGGACTATGTCGCCGACGGCGTACAGACCGGGAATATTGGTTTCCAGACGCTCGTTGGTGATCACGAATCCGCGATCCATGGTGACGCCGACCTCCTCGAATCCGAGGTTTGCCGTTGCGGGGCCGCGGCCGACGGCAACCAGCAGGATTTCGGCCTCCACCGTGTCGCCGTTCTCCAGCGTCACGACGACCCCGGAATCGTTCTGGGTGACGCTCTGGAAGCGGACGCCGACGGTGAAGTCGATCCCGCGCTTGCGGAACGCGCGTTCGAACTGCTTGCTCACGGTCTCGTCCTCGTTGGGGACCAGGTGGGGGAGCGCTTCGATGATGGTGACTTCCGCGCCCCAGGAGCGCCAGACACTGGAAAACTCGACCCCGATAACCCCACCGCCGAGAACAGCCACCTTGCGCGGGACGAAGGGAAGTTCGAGAGCCTGCTCGGAGGTGATGACCCGTCCGCCGATCTCGAGGCCCGGCAGCGAGCGGGAGAACGATCCGGTGGCCAGCACGACATTCTTGCCGGTGATCCGATCGTCGCCGACCTGCACCGACGTCGGAGCGACGAGCCTGCCTTCGCCCTCAATGACCGTGATTCCGCGAGTCTTGATGAGCCCCTGGAGCCCCTTGTATTTGCTCGAGACGATTCCCTCGCGGTAGGCGGTGACGCCCGCGATGTCGATGCCCTCGAACTGGGCGGTCACGCCGAATTTCGCTGACTCCCTGGCGACATCGGCAACCTCCGCCGCGTGAAGGAGGGCCTTCGTGGGAATGCAGCCGACGTGGAGGCACGTGCCGCCCACTTTGTTCTTCTCGATGAGCGCGACACTCATCCCGAGTTCTGATGCACGGAGAGCTGCGGCATATCCGCCACTTCCCGCTCCCAGAATGACAAGGTCAAAATTTTGTTCCGACACCGGGCAACTCCCTCGAGTTTCAGCCTGTTCACGCACCCGTACGCTGGCGAGCGCGGCGGGGGATTGGACTGACAGGTTTTCCTGCCACCTCGACTTTACTACGCGAGGGAAATCCGCTCGGCCAGCGCGATCAGAGTGCGCGCGGCGACCGCTGTCGGGCCTTTGCCGGTGTACCCGAAGCCGGAATTGTCGTTGTTCGCGGCCCCGGCGATATCCAGGTGCGCCCACGGGATGCGCGAACCATCCTTCGCGTTTCCCACAAACTCCTGGAGAAACACGCCGGCGAGGAGCATTCCGGCCGCGGTATTGCCGGGCTTGGCGTTGGCAATGTCGGCGACATCGGAATTGAGCAATGACCTGAGCTCTGCCGGCAAGGGCATCGGCCAGACGGATTCGCCCACCTGCTTCGACACTTCCACAACTTCTGCGACAAGCTTCTCCTCACCCATGGCACCCACGTAGCGGTCGCCGAGGGCGACGCGCGCAGCGCCGGTGAGCGTCGCGACATCGATGATCGCGTCGGGAAGCTCCTCGCTGGCGGCGACCAGTCCATCGGCGAGAACCAGCCGGCCCTCCGCATCCGTGTTGAGGACCTCCACGGTTTTGCCGCCGCGGATCGTCAGGACATCGTTGGGACGAATTGCCGACCCTGAGGGCAAGTTCTCGGCGAGGCAGAGCCAGGTCGTGACGCGCACTCCCAGGCCGAGTCGGGCGATGGCGAGGGTTGCAGCCAGCACCGTGGCTGCGCCCGTCATGTCGTATTTCATGCCCACCATTCCGGCCGGCGACTTCAGAGAGAGGCCTCCGGAATCGAACGTGATTCCCTTGCCGACAAGGGCGAGATGCTGCGATGCCGCGGCGGGGGAGTACTCCACTTTCACGAGCCGCGGTGATCGGGTGGAGCCCTGGCCGACGCCCATAATTCCTCCGAAACGGCCATCGGCGAGTTCCTTGTCCCCGAATACCGTCACCGTGACGTCCGTGTCCTTCGAGAGCTCCTTCGCTGCGGCCGCGAACGACTCGGGGTAGAGGTCGATGGGCGGGGTGTTCACCAGGTCGCGCACGTCATGGACGGCGCGGGCGACGATGCCCGCACGGGCAAGAACGTCGTCACCGGCCTGGACGGACGTGATGATGGTGATGTTCGCAGCGGGCAGCTTTGCGGACTCCTGAGGCTTCGACCGATAGCGGGTAAACGAATACGAACCGATCGCCGCACCTTCCGCCACGGCGAGGACGTCCTCACTCGTGGCCATGGGCAGTGCAATCGACGCGGAGGCAACGCCGGTGAGCTGCCTTACCGCTGATCCGGCCGCCCGCCGCAGCGAGTTCGGGGTGACCGGCGCGGATCCCAGTCCCACCAGGGCGATGCTCTTCGCGGATCCGGACGGCGCGGCGATCCGGCGTACCTCGTCCTCAGAACCGGAGATGCCCAGCGCGCCAAGCGACGCCCCGATGGATTTCAGTGCCTCGTCGTCCGACTGGAGTACTGGCCCGGCATCCGAGCTCGCGACACCCACCACGAGGACGTCGGAGGCAACCGAGAGGGCAGGTTCAGCGGAAACGTGAAGAGAGGCAAGGGTCATGGGGCCATGGTAGCTGCCGTTTCCGCGCGCCAGATGCGATCACCGCGTGGGATGTTCGCTGTGGGCATGCGGACAGGGCGCCGTGCAGCCTGCGGGCCAAGTTTGGTCGCGGTTAGAGTTGAGGAATGGAAGACCCAACGGGCCTCTACACGCTCAGCCCTGACGCCGCGGATGTCCCCGCGGGGCTGCCGCTTGTCGCTGGGCTGACCGGATTCGCCGACGCGGGTGCGTCGGTCAGCCTGTTCACTTCCACGCTCAACGACACCCTCGACACGAAGGTCGTCGCAACGTTTCACAACGATGCTCTTCTGGATTATCGTGCACGCAGGCCAACCATCTATTTCGAGCAGGATCACCTCACGAACTACCAGCCAGCCTCTCTTGCGCTGAAGCTGGCGACGGATGAGATCGGCCAGAAGTTTCTTCTGCTCACCGGCTACGAACCCGACTTCCAGTGGGACCGCTTCACTGCGGCGGTGATCGGCCTCATCGAAAAGTTCCAGATCAAGTCCACGACGTGGGTGCACGCGATCCCCATGCCCGTTCCCCACACGCGGCCGATCGGAGTTACGGTCAGCGGCAACCGGGCTGAACTCATCGAGACGTTCTCGGTATGGAAGCCGCACACCCAGGTTCTGGCCAACGCGCTTCACGTGGTGGAGTACCGACTTCAGGAACGTGACCACCCGGTTGCCGGGTTTGTGCTGTTGATCCCGCACTACCTCTCCGACACCGAGTTTCCGGATGCGGCGTTCAAGGCGCTCGAGTCGGTGAGTTCCGCGACCGGACTCATCTTTGCCACGACGAAGCTTCGCGATGACGGGCGGGACTTCGTGGACAAGATCAACCAGCAGGTGGAGAGCAATCCGGAATTGGCACGCCTGGTCGGCACTCTGGAGGAGCGCCACGATGCCTACATGGCGGGCAACCCGCTGCGCTCACCGCTCATTGATGAGGATGGCGAACTTCCGACAGCGGATGAGATTGCGGCCGAGCTGGAGATATTTCTCGCCCTCCGTCACAACGGTGACGATGATCAGCAGGGCCCGGGTCCGGAATAGCAGGCACCCCCCTGTTGTTGTAACGAGGGAGGATTGCAACGGATGCCACGATAGGGGTGCGCCTGTCAAGGGTGTCATCCATTCCGTGCAATAATTGACCACGGACCCGTTCAGGTTCCCGAGTGGCTGGTATCTCCTTGGATTTCAGCACAGGGACTTGACATGGGTCCTAGTACTGCCCGAAAACGGTCGGCAGGGGGGCGCGAGAAACCTCGTGCCGTGACCATGTGGGAGAACTGCTGAGGAAAGGTGACCCAATGGCAGCCAGGAACAAAGCCGATGCTCAGCCCGCGATCGACAAGAAGCCGTCCTCAGGGAAAGTTGCCGCGGCAGCCAAGGCTTTCGCCATTCGTACCGGGATGCGACGCGGCGGTGCCGTGACGGAGGAACCGGCACGTCCCGCACCCGCGAAGAAGCCGGCCGCCGCGAAGCCGGCCGCTGCGAAGGCGGTACCGGCGAAGGCGGCAACTGCGAAGGCCGCACCCGCGAAGCCGGCAACTGCGAAGGCCGCAACTGCGAAGGCCGCACCCGCGAAGGCCGCTGCGAAGAAGGCCACGACAACGAAGACCGAGACGAAGAAGACAGTGCCAACAAAGACAGTGCCAACAAAGACAGTGCCAGCGAAGGCGACATCCGCCAAGACCGCACCGGCAAAAGCCACAACCGCGAAGAAGGCCGAAACGAAAACCGCGACCAAGACTGCGACGAAGACTGCAAGCAAGACTGCAAGCAAGACTGCAAGCAAGACCACGGCGAAGACTGCAGCGGTGAAGACCGCGGAAACGAAAGCCGCGGCGCCGAAGGCTTCACCTGCCAAGAAAGCGCCGAAGGCGACCGCCGCGACTCCCGCAACGAAGACCGCTGCGAAGTCCGCTGCGCCCAAAAAGGCGGAGTCGAAGACGCCCAAGAAGGCGGCGGGCAAGTCCACAGCGGAGGTGACCGACCTCGACGCCGAAGTTGGCGAAGACGAAGAAATCGTCATCGACGTCGACGACGCGGATACCGCCGATGTGGACGCAGATGACGTGGATTCCGACGACGATTCTGCGGAGGACGCCGACGACACGGAGGAAACACCGACCGCGAAAAAGGATGATTCCGACGACTCGGCGGATGACGATGCCGACGAGGAGGGAACGAAAGAGCCCCTGCCTACCGGCGCGCTCCGACTTTCCCTGGTTGATGACGACGACGATGTGCCGGTCTATTCGGCGGCGATCACGGGCGCAACGGCGGACCCGGTCAAGGACTACCTGAAGCAAATCGGCAAGGTTGCGCTCCTGAACGCGGCGGAAGAGGTTGAACTCGCCATGCGCATCGAAGCGGGACTCTTCGCCGAAGACAAGCTCGCGGAGGCCAAGGGCAAGATCAACAAGGAACTCGAGCGCGAGTTGCGCTGGGTGGCCAGGGACGGCCAGCGCGCGAAGTCGCACCTGCTCGGCGCGAACCTTCGCCTCGTGGTTTCCCTCGCCAAGCGTTACACCGGTCGCGGCATGCAGTTCCTGGACTTGATCCAGGAGGGCAACCTCGGACTCATCCGCGCGGTCGAGAAGTTCGACTACACAAAGGGCTTCAAGTTCTCCACCTACGCGACGTGGTGGATCCGCCAGGCGATTACCCGTGCGATGGCCGACCAGGCCCGCACGATCCGTATCCCCGTGCACATGGTCGAGGTCATCAACAAGCTCGCTCGCGTGCAGCGTCAAATGCTCCAGGATCTCGGGCGCGAGCCGACTCCCGAGGAGTTGAGCCGCGAGCTCGACATGACTCCGGAGAAGGTCGTCGAGGTGCAGAAGTACGGCCGCGAGCCGATATCACTCCACACCCCGCTCGGCGAGGACGGCGACAGCGAATTCGGCGACCTCATCGAGGACACCGAGGCGGTCGTCCCCGCGGATGCTGTGGGTTTCACGATGCTGCAGAAGCAGCTGGAGAGCCTGCTCGACTCGCTCTCCGAGCGCGAGGCCGGCGTCATCCGGATGCGGTTCGGGCTGGGGGATGGCATGCCGAAGACGCTTGACCAGATCGGCGACACGTTCGGCGTCACGCGCGAGCGCATCCGCCAGATCGAGTCGAAGACGATGGCGAAACTTCGTCACCCATCCCGCTCCCAGTCGCTGCGCGACTACCTGGAGTAGGCCGATGACGGCGAAGGCCAATGACGGCAAGCACCTCGTCATCGAGGTGGACGGGGTGCGGTATCAGCGCATTCCGCTGCGCACGAAGCTGATCGGCCCCGACGACGATCTGATCCAGGAGGTCGCGAGCGTCGTCGAGGGCAAACTCGAGGACGGAGATCTCCTCTTCGTCACCGAAAAAATTGTCGCGATCACGCAGGGCCGCTCGCTTCCGATCGACTCCATCGTTCCGCGGCCGCTCGCCATCCGCTTGTCCGGCCGCGTGACGAAGACCCCCGCCGGAATTGGTCTGGGGATGCCGCAAACCATGGAGATGGCGCTTCGGGAATGCGGCACTCCGCGGATCCTTCTGGCCGCGGCAGCATCCGTGATTGGAAAACTGTTCGGTCGCCGCGGAACGTTCTATCGGGTCGCCGGTCCGAAAGCCCGCGGAATCGACGGTCCGACGACGGGCACGATTCCCCCGTACGACTCGTCGGTGGTCCTGGCTCCTGATCAGCCGAAACGAGTTGCGAGGCAGCTCGGCGAGGCCCTCGGTGCCGAGGTGCTCATTGTCGACATCAACGACTTCGGCGGCAACGTCCTTGGTTCGACGCTGCCCAGGGCCGACGAAAGGCGGGTCGAACGCATCCTCGCCGACAACCCGCTGGGGCAGGGAACGCAGAGCACGCCGCTCGGGATCATCCGCCGCGTTGCGTGACTAGAAACCGATGACGTCGCGGTACAGCGGCAGGAGGCCGGTCTTGGTGCCGGTGAGGCTCGGTTTGGCCTGAAAGACCCCCGTGTTGTAGTTGCCTTCGATGACGACCGGCCGGTCGGGCGAGATCGCGATGTCCCAGCCCACATAGGGGATTTCCGGCACCACCCGCGCGATTTCGTCCACGAGCTCCAGGACCTTCGGGTAGAGCGGAACGACGAAACCGGGAATCCGGATGCCCGAAATCGGATGGATTTCGTAGGCGTCGCCCGCGATGTCGAACGCGGCGTGGAGGGCCACACCGTGGTCGTCGAGCATCGTGTACATCCCGCCGTGCGCGAAATTGTCGATGACGCCGCCATTGCCCATCTTGAGCACGCGGGCCAGGATGTGGACGTCGGTGCCGTCGAAATACGACACGATCCTCAGCGAGTTGACGCTGCTGGGGTTGAGTTTGGCCATATCGGCGTGCTGCGGAATGATCTGCTCCACGAGAAATTGCCGGTTCGTGAGCAGTTCCTCCCGGAACGCCTCGACGTCGCCGATGTCGTCGAAGTTCTTTCGTTCGATTCCCTGGCCGCCGTCGCTGTCGGTGACTTTCACGATGACGGAACCGTACTTCTTCACGAATGCTCGAAGTTCGGGTACCGACGCGGTGCGGATGTCGATGGTTTCGCGACCGACGTAGGCGGAGAAAAGCTGCACGAACTCGGACTTGTCGGCGAAGTGATGGCGGAAGGGCTTCTGGTTGACCAGCTGGGCGATGTGGTTCGATTTCGGGTGCGTCATATAGGTGATGCGCTCACGGTGCTTGAGCAGGTGGAAATCCCAGTCCTGATAGTCGGTGAAGCCTGTCTCGTGCACAGCGGAGGACCAGATCATGTCCGCCGCTATCCACAGCATCGGCTTGCCCGAGGATGCGCTCAGTTTTCTGGCGATGCGGAACAGGTTGGCCGTGTCGACGTTCGACGCTCGCCAGGCAAAGTATTTGACGCGTCGCCACAGGCCGAGGCCGCGGCGTTCGCCCACTTAGTTGTCCTCCAG
>CALMSL010000011.1 GCA_937872445.1 uncultured Microbacteriaceae bacterium
TCCATCGATGACTCCGGTGTCGTGCGGGAGGTAAGCGAGCCGGATGCGGAGAACTACGGCATGGTCGACGAGATCGCCTCCAGGGTGCTGCGATCCGGCGGAACCGTGAAGGCCGTTCGTGCCGGCGACCTGCCCGATGACACCCCGGTCGCCGCGACCCTGCGCTACCCCATGTAGCTAGCCACCGATCACAGATCCGTGGTGGTCATCGTGAGGGGAAACCGACTAGCTGTCGCGGCTATTCCGCAGTCGTTTCAGCCACCACTGGGCGAGGTAGCTTCCGAACAGCAGGATTGCGCCAACCACGAGCGAAGTCCGAAACAGGAATCGGAATGCCCCGGCCTGCAGGGTGAAGGCGAGCACCGCGGTGATGACGATGATCGCGAAAACTGCGAGTCGAAACAGGTTGATGCGGGCGAGCGGTCCGGTGCGGCGTTTCACGCGGCACCCGTCGCGGCGGCGGCATCCGGTTTCCGCTCGCTGCCGGCGCGCGCCCACGCCCACCTCACGACTCCGAGGGCGATGAGCCCCTGGGCGGCGATGTAGGTGAGCATGATCAGGGTGTCAACCTGCCACAGCTCGAATCCGGGGTGGAATTTGTTCAGTCCGAGTAGGGTGTCCGATGTCACGAACAGCGCGCCGCCGATCGCGACGAGGCTGTTGCAGCCGAGGGCCAGCGCCCCCATCCCTACGAGTACGAGGCCGTACACGGCGACGGGGCCGAGCAGGGCGCCAGTGTACGGGGCGAGGAGCACCACGAGCGCCACCCACCACAGGAGATATCCGGCGCCCCACAGCGGCACCCGACGCATCCGGAGTTTGCGCAGGAACACGACGATGTACGCGACGTGCGCGAGCAGGAAGCAGCCGAGCGCGACGAGGAAGCTCACATCGCCTGGGGACGCGATCCCCACGTCTCCCGCCCAGGAGAACAGGAGGGCGAGGGATGCCAGCAGGGCGACTTCGGTGCGCCAGCGCGGCAGCGCGAACAGAAGGCCGGCCAGCAGGAACGGCATGAGCAACGGTTTGGTGAACGTGGAGAGAGTTTCGGCGCCGACCGCGAGCGCGACGAGATGCACGAGGCCGATGATCCCGTAGGGGGCGAAAACTGCGGCGGTGCGCGCTCTGTTCATGCCTCGACCCTAGTGCGGCTCAACCCTGTTTCGCGTCGCGGCGGAAGAGCAGCCCGCGCAGCACCGCGAAGACGAGTGCGGCCACGACGGCGACGATGAGGATCTTCACGATGAAGAACACGACGCTCAAAAGCAGGTTGACAAGCCACCACGCGATCACGATGGAGACGATCACGCCGAGGATCGTGAGGATGAGTGCGCCGGTGCTTTTCACATTCGGAGTCTAACGGTCGACGCGGACCACCTTGAGGCGCGACGAGTGGCCTCGCACAATCTCTATGCGGCTCCTGGGCACGTTGAAGTGTTTCGCGAGCAGTTCGACGACCGCAGAATTGGCCTGCCCGTCGACGGCGCGCTGCTGCACGAACACGGTGAGAATCTTGCCATCCGGCGTCAGCTCCTGCTCGATGAGCGGGCCCTTTCGGCTGCCCGGTTTGACTCGCACGGTGACGTTCACGGTTCGAGGCTAACCCGTGCGACGGAGACGGGCCGCCACCCGAAGGTGGCGGCCCGTCTGCCAGGACTCCGCTGGTTGAGGGATCGCGAAGCGATCGTCTCGAAACCGGCGCTTATTCGCTTAGCGGCGCAGCCCGAGGCGCTCGATGAGTGCGCGGTACCGGTTGATGTCGATGTCCGACAGGTAGCCGAGCAGACGGCGGCGCTGGCCCACCAGCAGAAGCAGCCCACGACGTGAGTGGTGGTCGTGCTTGTGCTCTTTCAGGTGCTCGGTGAGGTCCTTGATTCGTGCAGACAGCATGGCAACCTGCACTTCGGGGCTTCCCGTGTCACCTGGGTGAGTGGCGTACTCGTCGATGATCGCTTTCTTGGCATCTGGTGCTAATGGCATAGATGGCCCCTTCTCCTCGTTGCGCGGCGCCGGTCACCTGCTGTGCCAGCTCTCTTTATCCGCGGCCGTTAGACGGCAACCTTGTGAGTTTAGCACCCCGGAGTAGTCACGGCATCTCAGCTAACTTGCCACCGCCGTCTCGCGGATGTGCTTCAGCGTCGCGACGAGGGTCGCGACCTGGGCCGCAGTGAAAAGTGACTCCGGGCCGGTCGGCGCTACACCGGTGAACGGCGCCTCATAGAGAAGCCCCGGGTCCATGACACCTGTGCGAGTTAGCTGGTCGACGACGAGGTTCACGAACGTGAGCTGGTTGCCGGTGAACGTGGATCCTCCGGTGAAATCTGCGAGCGCCTCCACCGCGGCCGCGCGATCCATGCCGACCAGGGAGCGCACGAACAGGCCGAGCCCATTCGACTCCTTCACAGCCTCCGAAAGCTCCGCCTTCTTGATGTCGCCGCCTTCCAGCATGATCCGCTCAAGCTGCTCCAGATCGAGCGGGGTGAGTTGCTTGCCAAAACGCAGCTTCGCAAGCACGGCGTCATCCTCATGCGCAGCAAGGAACGCCAACGCCTTCTCCCGGAAACGCTGGCGGTCCACCCCCACCGCAATGCGCTTGATCTCGACCTCCGCCGTTTCCGCCGCATCCAGGAAGTCCGTGTACACGATCACCTTTGCCGACGAATCGATCAAGTTCACGAGCCCGCGCAAGCGCTTCCGCACCATCTCGATCATCGGGACCGTCACATCCACCCACCACTCGTCGGTGGCGACCGCCGCGATAAGAGACAACTCCTTCTTGATCGCCGGAATGCTCTTCTGCTCGGCAAGCGCGTTCGCGATGGCCTGGATGCGCGACTTCGCCGTCGCAAAACCCGGGTCGCCGACGAGTACCCCGAGTTGGGCGCGCAGCGCGAACAGGTCGAAACGTTTGGCCTGCTCGTCCGACTCCAGCGCATCCGTCGCCGACGGCAGCCCTCGCAGGGTGCGGGCCAGCTCAAACTCGGTTCCCGTCGGATGCTGCCAGCTCGTCACCTCCGCAAAATGCTCCACCGCCTTGCGGTGAGGTCGCACCAGGAAGTTGTCGAGGCTCATCCCCCCGACCTGTGCGTACAGGCCAGCCGCGAGCTCACCGCGAATGTCGCCCAACGCGTCCTCGCCGCCGACATCGTCAGACGCGTCGATCCCTGCCAGCAATGCGAGCCGTGCAGCGAATAGGCGCGCACCGAGCGGCTCCCCCGCCGGAGTTTCGGCACTCGGGTAATCCTCGTTGAAGTATTCGATGTTCTGGCAGACATCGAAGATCACGAAATCCTTCTTGTCGTCCCCCGGCCCATAGAGGTTGGCGCGCAGCCGCGTCCCTCTCCCCACCATTTGCCAGTATTTGGTCTTCGAATGCACCGGTTTGAAGAACACCAGATTCACGATGTCCGGAATATCGATGCCCGTATCGAGCATGTCGACGGAAATCGCAATCTGCGGGAACTTCGCTGAGTTGGAGAAATCGTCGATGAGGTTCTGCGCGTAGGGCCGGCCACTTACGATGACCTGCGCGAAATGGCCAGCGTATGCTGGATAGTTCACGTCGAAACGCTTCTGGATGAAGTCCGCGTGTTTCACGTTTTTCGCGAAGATCACCGTCTTGCCGAGGAGGTCGCCACCGGCAACCTTTCGTCCCTCGGTCATGAGAACCTCAAGCACCTTGTCCACCGTGTCCTCATTGAACAGCCAGGAGTTCATGGCGGAAGCGCCCACCTCATCCGGGACGATATCGTCAGCCCAGTCGAGAAGATCCCAGGACTCTTTCTCCTCCGGGCTCAGGTCGGCATATTTGATGCCTTCACGCACAAATTTTGTCGCGATGGAACGACCAACCGGGGGCACGAGGTAACCCTCGGCAATTGCGTCGGTGAGGTCGTAGGAGTCGGTGGGTACGCCGTCCTCAAGGTTGAACAGCCCATACGTGTTGTGGTCGATCTCGTTCTTCGGCGTCGCGGTGAGCCCAACCAGGAGCGAGTCGAAGTATTCGAAGATCGCGCCGTACTTCTGGTACACGGAGCGGTGCGCCTCGTCTACGACAATCAGGTCGAAGTAGCCGGGGCCGAATCGGCGGAGCGCATCAGCTCCGGCAGCGCCCAATCCCTGATCGATGAGGCCCATCATCGTCGGATAGGTGGAAACGTAGACGCGCCCTTCAGAGTCTTTGTCGGCCACGAGGTTGACGGGTGCGGCATCCGGGAGAAATTCCTTGAAGGCGTTCGTGGCCTGGATAACAAGCGCAATCCTGTCCGCGAGGAAAAGGATGCGTTTCGCCCAGTTCGCCCGGATCAATAAGTCGCTCAGCGCGATAACGGTGCGCGTCTTGCCGCTGCCCGTGGCCATGACAAGGAGCGCGCGGCGTTCCTTCTGCTCGAACGCTTCGGCTACTTTTCGCACGGCACGCTGCTGGTAGGCGCGCCCCGCGATGGTCGTGGAAACGGGAAGGTCGGCGAGAGGCTTGCGGCTCGTCCGACGCTGGACGAGCAGTTCGAGCTGGTCTCGCGTGTAAAAGCCCTGCACTTGGCGCGGCGGGTATCGGGTGTCGTCCCAAATCCAGTGGTCGTAACCGTTCGTGTAGAAGATCACCGGGCGCTGGGAGAACTGCCGCTCCAGGGCATCCGCGTAAAGTTTCGCCTGCTGCTGGCCGATGTTCGCATCTTTCGTCGTGCGTTTGGCCTCCACTACGGCCAGCGGCAAACCGTTTTCGCCCCACAGCACGTAGTCGACGAAGCCCTTGCCGCCGACCGAGTTGTTGGGCATGCCGGTGACCGGGAATTCGCGGTCGCGTTCGTCGTCGAGAGGCCAGCCGGCCTCGCCCAAAAGTACATCGATGAACAGATCCCGGGTTTCGTCTTCCCGGTAGTCGTGAGTATCGGGGACAGTCGCGTTCGCAGCTTTGGCTGCCGCAACTTCCGCGCGAAGCAGTTCAAGTTCGGCCTCAAGCGCCGCGCTGTGCTCACGCTCTTTCGCGAGTGCGTCGTCTTTCGCGGCAACCTCGTCGGCGAGCTTCTGCACCTGCGCAAGGCTCTTCTCGCTCGCTCCCTTTTGGCGTTGCGGAATCGCCGCGGCATCGAATGGCAACCCTGGCTGTGGGCGTTCGCCCGGATCGCGCGCGTAGCGGGTGGCTAGCCAGATCAGCACATGGAATAGTTCGCGGACGACCGGAAGGCTGTCGGTTGGTTTCATCGGCGTTGTGCGGTGAACGGCGGTGTTCCCTTGAATGCGGATGAGGTTCATCTTGGTGAGGATGCCGGGGCCGACAAGTTGTTTGAAGGTGGGCTCGTGGAGTCGACTGGCGAGGTCGTCTTTGTAGGGCATCCGGAGTGTGGCGTCGGCGTCGTAGAGCCAGTGGACGACTAGTTCGATTGTGCGGCGGGCGTAGAAGATGGAAGATCGAGGGTCGCCGTTCGTGTAGTGCTCGGCCCGTCGTGCTTCTTCGGCGATGTGGGGCCATCCGTTGGCGGCGAAGTCGAAGTTGCTGGGCACAGCACTCCTCCTCGTCTCGCTCACACATCCTGGTTGGCCGCCTGGGTTCGGACGGGTGTCGCCAGACTATCCGCACCCCCACTGGCGGGGCGACGCTCGGGCGAGGCGACGCACGACCATTCTGCCCCCAATTCGAGGGGCAGTGAGTAGTTTTCGAGTTCGAATGTCGGTGGTTGCTGGTGGGCTACCCAACTTGCCTCTTTCGGGAGGCAAGGACCCCATGCCGGGGTCGAACCCGACTGCGCGGCCCCGGCATGGCCCAATTCTTGATGCGGTCAAAGGAGTAAAAAATGTCTGAAGATCTTCCTGGCGGTTCGGCCGCCGATGTGCCTGCAGCGGAGCCGGCTGACGTGACGTCTGGCACTGCGCCGCCTGATGTTGCACCGCCTGATGTTGCACCGCCTGATACACCAGCGCCTGCGGGGGCGGCACCGGACGCGGCCGCGCCACAGCCGTCTGCCTCACCACTTCCCTCGTCGCCTTCTTCCGGTTTGGCACTTGCGGCGCTGGTGACCGGCATCGCATCGCTGGTGATGGCGAGCATCCCCTTTGTCAGTTTTGTGGCGTTCATTCCCGCCTTTGCGGCGATTGGTCTTGGGGTTGCGGCATTGGTGAAGAAGGCGCGCGGGGGTAAGCCGATTGCCGGAATTGTGTTGGGCGCTTTGGCGTTTTTCGTCGCGATCGGTGTGAGCGCAGCTGCGGTGAGCCCGGGGTCTAGTTTGCGTGCACCAGTCGCTGACGCCGGAGCAGGTAGTCCGTCGGCTTCGGCCCCGAGTTCGGAGCCGTCTGCCGAACCATCGGTGGCACCGCCGGCACCGGTCGTTGTACCGGCGGACAAGGTGTACAGCGGGTCGGGTGACTCGGTTCTTCCGATCGAGCTTCCGGATGGTCTTGATAGCGCTGCGGTCGCAACTATCAGTTATTCGGGTGAGCGCAACTTTGCGGTGTGGTCTCTGGATTCCAATATGGAGGAGGATGACTTGCTGGTGAATGAGATCGGCGCGTATAGCGGCACCGTGGTTTTCAACCTGTCGGGTGCGGGAATTACGTCATTGGAGATTACAGCGTCGGGACCGTGGTCGGTGACGGTGCGGTCTATTTTGTCTCTGCGCGAGTTTGTCGCTGGTTCGGCTTCTGGTCACGGCGATGACGTTCTCATCTACCGCGGTCGGGCGGGTGTGGCTACGTTGACGCACAATGGTTCCCGCAATTTCGCGGTGTGGAAGTACGGCGACCGAAGCGATCTGGTGGTCAACGACATTGGCGCGTACAGTGGTTCGGTTCGTTGGACGGCCGGCCCGTCGCTGGTGGCGGTTACTGCGGATGGTGATTGGAGTATTTCACTCGCCAACCAGTAGTCCCAGGCGTCTCTACGCCTGCAGATGAGCATGCCGGAGCTGTGCCTTTTCCATGGCTCCGGCATGGACTGTCGTGTGGTTTAGAGGCGTTCGCGGAGGGCCTGGGTGATTTGTTCTTCGGTGGGCGATCCGGCGAGTCTGGTTCCGGTGTTGTAGATGCGGCAGGCAAGGTCGGTGGTGGTTCCGCCGTTGGGGAACGGGTCTTCGCCGTTGATGAGAATAGTGGGGGAACCGGCGAATGCGTATTGGGCCGCTTGTTCTGGCGTTGTGAGAAGGATGGTTTCGATTGGGGCGTCTGATTTGCCGACAGCATCCAAAGCGTTCCGAAGTAGTACGCCCGTTTCTTCCCAGTTGGGGCATTCGTCGATGTGCAGCAGTTTGACGTTCATGTTTTCATCTTCGCGCTTTGGCGGCCATTTCGCTGAGTGAGCGGAATCTTGTCGACTGCATCCATTCGTCGAGTGCGCGACCCGGTCGTTGGTCGCCATTTTTGGGCGGCGTCGTACCAGACCGGTGCTTTCACGTACGGTGCGCCGTTGATCATGCGGAAATGCCAACCGGATTTGTCGAGCGTTCGATGGTGGAACCAACAGAGCAAAATTCCGTTGTCTGTGTGGGTGGGGCCGCCATTTTCGGCCGGGTCGACGTGATGAATTTCGGTCCAGGCGGCGGGAATGTGGCATCCGGGGATGCTGCATTCCCCGTCGCGCAACGCGATTGCCCGGCGTTGCGCGGGGGTGAAGCAGCGTTCCTTCGAACCGAGTTCGATGATGCGGCCGTCGTCGTCGATGACCACCCGCTGGATTCCTCCGGTGCACGTGTATTGTTTGACGACGCGCATGGATACGGGCGTCTCAAGTCCGTCCACGTACCCGACGCCCCGATCAGCTTCGAGGTCGCTTTGGCGAACGCTGACCATGACAACTGGCGCAGCGCCACCCATGGAGGGTGTTTCAGCACTGCGTGCCGCGGTGTCAACGATGCCGGCGAAGATGTCGTGCCGCTGCTGTTCGCGTGTGCGCGGGTCGTGCTCGTAGTTGTTCGCGGCGAGCTCTTCGTCGTTGAGGAAAGCGGGTGCTGTGCGGGGGGACGTGTACGCGTTCACGAGCGCGGTGAATTTGGCTGCGACATCCGGGATCAGTGCGCCGCGCACCCAGACGAGCCCGTTACGTTCGCGCCCAAGATTGAACGAGCGCATGCGCAGGGCACGCTCTTCAACAGGGATGCGTCCGTCCTGGTCGAGGCGCACCTTCCACACGTCGGTCTGGATTCTGGTGTCATCCGCGGTGCACGGGTAGGGCGATTCGGGCGCTGTGCCGGTGGCCGCGGCAACGAGTTCGAATTCGGCGGCCTGGATGGAGAGTGAGTCCACGGTGGGAGCGATCGACGTGAGACCCCGGATGATCGCGTGGGCGCTGTCGAGACCCAGAGTGCCGGACGCGAGCGCTTCGGCGATGTGCGGGAACGGTGCCGGCAACTGCTCACCGACGAGGGAGTAGCGCGTGCGGGTATTGCGGCCGATCTTGAGTCGCTTCGAGATTGTTTCGCTGGATGCGAGGGTGATGCGCTCCAGCAATTCGGTGGAGTTGCGGCATCCCTTGACCGCCGCCAACCCATCGGTGCCAAGCTCATGGCGCGAACGGTGGTCGATTTCTGCCGCGACCTCGACCTGAAGCGCGGTGAGCCGGCGGCCCAGCCGCTCGAGCGCGGTGGCGGCTTCCAAGAGCGCGTCATCCGCAAGCATCTGCGCGCCGCAAGACTCGAAAACACCGGCAACAGCACCAGTGATCTCATCAATCTCGGATGCGGGGTTGGTCATACCCCTATTTTCCCACGTCGAACATAGATTCGAAAGTAGAAGATCTTTTGTCCACAGGGGTTGTTAGGGAGAGGAGCAACAAGACGCCCCCGGAAACTTTGTTTGCACGCGAAGGCAGACTTCTTCGACCCATTGGGCAGCCCGCACCATTTGCCCAATGACATAAGCTCACCGGTATGCGAAAACGGAACGTACTGGAGCAGCACATTTCAGTGTTTGGGGAGAGCGGCAGCGGTAAGACGGTAATGGTCTCATCCTTCTACGGCGCCGCACAGGAACCACAGAACATTAAGACGAGCGGATTCAATGTGGTGGCGGAGAATCCAACTCATAACTCACAACTGTTGCAGAATTACCTCGGCATGAAGAACTCATCGAAGCTGCCGGCCGCCAACAAGTTTTCCTCCACGTCGTTTGCATTCAGAATTCATGTAAAGAATATTCCGGGGGTAAAGCGAGAAAAGGCCGGACAACTCGACGCACTCAGCCTTGTTTGGCACGACTACCCCGGTGAATGGTTCGAACAGAACGTCAGTGGGCCGACGGAAGCCCAACGTCGACTTGAAACATTCAGGGCACTGTTGAGTTCTGATGTCGCACTACTACTAGTGGACAGCCAGAAACTGCTCGACAACGCCGGAGAAGAGGAACGATATCTGAAGTCTTTGCTGACCAACTATCGCAATGGCCTCTTGTCGCTGAAGAATGAGCTGCTCGACGATGGCAAAGGGCTCGTCACCTTTCCGCGCATTTGGATATTGGCACTGTCAAAGTCCGACCTTGTCCCGAGTATGAACGTCACCGACTTCAGAGATCTCGTGCTCGAAAAGGCGGGCGCCGACGTCGATGAATTACGGGAGGCGCTTTCCAAGTTTGTCGAATCCAGCGAAGCGCTGTCGGTCGGAGAGGATTTTGTTTTGCTCTCGTCCGCGAAGTTCAACGCCAACAAGATTGAGGTGGCAGAACGTGTCGGACTGGATCTGATTCTTCCCATCGCCGCCGTCCTCCCATTGGAGCGACACATTCGGTGGGCGCAAATGGGTCAGGTTTCTCGAAAAGTGACTTCCTATCTCTTGATCGGAGTAGGAACTTTGGCAGGTGCGTTAGGTCTTGTCGGTGGTCTCGCGACAAAATTCAAATCTGGCAAGGGCAAATTAGTCGGTATTGCCGGGCTACTTTTGAGCCAATTTGGACCCAATCTGAAGAGTGTCGTCAAGAAGGGCGAGCTAAAACTCAAAGACTTGGATACGGTGGCGCTAGCTAGGAAGAACAGCTTGGCGGCAACGTTGGCGCGGTTTCACACAGATTTGGACAAGGCTGAAGAGGAGCAGATCCTTCTTAGGAGCCTCAGGTGAGACTAATCTGGGCCACCCGCGGACGTGTCTGGGGCTTTCAGTTTCTCCGTGACGGTGGGTTCGACGACCCACTCCCGGTCTACGAAGAAGCGTTCCAAGGGGTCGCAGTTGATCAGCGCGCCTTTGGCCACTCCGGAGAGATGGTGGCACTGCGCTTCCCCGATCCATTGGGCCGCCAGGATGCGGCAGGCAGGGTTATCCCCCACGAATTCGTCGTCTTCAGCCCGTTGGCCGATCAGGTCAATTCGGTTGAGGACGGTTTCCAAGTCGTCTGGCCGTTGGTTCGGGGAGAATACGCACGAGTGTGGAGAAAACCCAAGCCACCTTCAACGGCAAGATAGCTACTCGAAGTAGTCTTCGTCGACCTCGAGAAGATCATAGGTTTTCTTCACCTGCACGCCAACTCGATAACGAATCATGAGTTCAGCCAACCGATTTCCATCAATGAGTACAACGTGACTTTGGATGTTCTTCACCGTCTCCGGAGCGCTGGCACTGAAACGGCCGGTCGTCACGAAAACACCCTTTGTCGCGTCACGGCCCAAAAGGGCTCCGACAAAACTTTGGAGTTCGGGTCGCTCTACAGTCCTACCAGCCGCATAACGCTTCGCTTGCACATAGATGCGGCTGAGGCCGAGAGCGTCCTCATCTATCACGCCGTCCACTCCACCATCACCTGAACGACCTATACGTTGCCCACGCTGCTCCTCACCGCCATACCCCATAGCGACAAGCAGGTCGACCACAACTTGCTCGAAGTAGTCCGGATGCACTTCACGAAGTCGCCGAAGCAGGTCAGTCGCAACATCTGCCTCAAATGAGGAGATGCCCGATTCGATCTGTTCCAGCGGATCATCATCAGAATTGGCCACGCGTGACTCTGTCAGTTCATCGCCGGTGCTTCGCCCCCGGATGGGAACATAGTCTTGGTAGGCAGGGATCAGCTTCAAATCGTTTTCGGCAATTGCTTCCGGATGGGATTCAAGTAGCCCACGCCCGGCTTCGGTGATCTGAAAAATGGCTCGCTGCGGCGCCGCTATCGCCTCTGCTCTTTTAAGGCCGGATAGCGCCCAGCCGACACGGTTCAAAGCTCGGGAGTCGCCAGCGGGAAGCAGTTCGGCTCGTTGCGCCTCCGTGATCCCCATGAGGTCGAGTACAGCTGTGGCAAGAGCCCGCCTCTGCCACTGCCGCCCGTCCGCTAGCACCTCGAGAACGGGCCGCATGAATACTGACCATGTAGGTATCTTGGGAAATCCTGCTTTTGATTGATTCATCGACGAGTCAGTCATAGTTCTCCTTGGAATGCACGGTGCTGGAGGGATGCGAAAAGTTCGTCGAGCTTCCCGAGATGCGCCCGTTCCCGATGATCAAGTTTTTGGACCATTTGCAGTTCAGACACATATGCACGCTGGCTTTCGAGAGTTGGTAACTTGAACTCGTACCCGAACAACTGTGCCCGATTGAGCTTAGGCATTTGCGCCCGATTCCCGAGTCGCTGCGCGTACGCGAGAAATGCGGCCGAGCGCAATGTTGCCCACAAAAACTCGCGATTGATTTCGCCAGCATCAATACTGATCGGATACATATCTGCACTGCAAAGACCCGCAAAGTCGGGAAGCGCGACTTTGTTCAGAGCCGGTCGAATCTTGCTGTAGAGGACATCTGACTCAGTAAATAGGTACTTACCGCTAATTGGTGCGACCTCGGCTGTAGTGCGCACATTCTGAATTCGTCCTGTATTGCTTTCGATATTGTCTGGCGCGACGAGCGGATACGAAGCGTAAGAGTCCTCCCGCGGGTCTACGAGCTTTGCGTCAATCGTTGACACATCGCCCAGCGCAACAACCTTCGAGCTTGTGTCGGAAATTCGGGTTAAGGCGCTTTCAGCGAGCTCACCCAGAAACATGAGCGCACGACGGCGCTGGGCGCGGAGGTCGTCTGCGCGGTCCAAGATGTCGGCGATTCTGCGTTGTTCGGGGAGGGGTGGGAGGGGGATGCGAGCTCCCTGAGCCCAAGTCCTCCCAATTCCACCGACAGTGGAGCCGCGGAAGTCCGCGAGTATTGCGCGTTGCCCCTCCGCTGAGTGCAGATACCTGAATACGTATCTCGCGTCTGCACGCGTTTGGTCAAGATCGAAGCGGAAAACATGTTCATTGACTGCGGCCTCCGCGAACGGAAAGTCAGACCTAACCAGACTGATCTTTCCTGTTGTGGCACCGTCTTTGACAATCAGAATGTCTAGAGGCCGAATGTGCCCAGATTTCATCGATGCAAAATACTTTCGAGGAATCAGCTTCGGTTTTGAGAAGTCGAAGCCGCCATCGCTCGTTAGATGCTCACCCCCCAAGCTTGGTATGTCCCCGGAAGTATCACTTGCTCCTCCGCGCGGGCGTGACCCGCTCTCAAGGGAACTAATAATTTCCGCCATCGACACCCACTCGAATGAAGTCACTTCTTGAGAGCCTCAGCAAGCGAGCGGGTCGCCTCCGCGATTTCCTGCTCCAGCGCCATCAGGTCGGCGAGGATTTCAGCTGGTGCGCGGTGCTCGACTTCCTCGTGCTCGACCTCCTTGTAGCGGTTCAGGCTCAGGTCATAGCCCTGCGCGGCGATTTCATCCTTCGGAACCAGGAACGACTGAGCCGTTCTCGGCCGCTCCGACTCGTCCTCGAGCGCCTGCCAGCGAGCTAGGACATTCGGCAGGTCGTTGGCGTCGGTGGGGGTGCGCTTGTCATCGAGCGTGAAACCGTCGGCCTGCACATCGTAGAACCACACGTTGTCCGTTCCACCGGAACTCGTCTTCGTGAAGAACAGAATCGCCGTCGACACACCCGTGTACGGCTTGAACGTACCGCTCGGCAACTTCACCACGGCATCCAGCTTGTGGTCCTCCACGAGCATCTTGCGCAGCGACTTGTGCGCATTCGACGAACCGAACAGCACGCCATCCGGCACGATCACCGCCGCACGACCACCGTTCTTGAGCAACCGCAACATGAGCACCAAAAACAGCAACTCCGTCTTCTTCGTCTTCACGACCTGCAGCAAATCCTTCGCCGTCGTCTCATAGTCGAGACTCCCCGCAAACGGCGGATTCGCGAGCACCAGAGAGTACGACTCCAGCGCATCCGCGTGCTCTTCCGCAAGCGAATCACGGCGCTGAATCGTCGCATTCTCCACCCCGTGCAACAGCATGTTCATACTGCCGATACGGCTCATCGCGGCATCCGAATCGAACCCGGTAAACATGGTGCGGTCGAAGTGCTCGCGCAGCTTCGCATCCGCCCACAACTCCGGATGATGCTTCCGCACAAACTCTGCCGCCTCAATTAAGAAGCCCGCCGTGCCGGCCGCAGGGTCGATGATCGTATCCTGCGGAGTCGGCGCCACCATATCCACCATGAGCTTGATGATGTGCCTGCTCGTGCGGAACTGCCCATTCTGCCCGCTCGTCGCCAACTTGCCGAGCATGTACTCGTAAATGTCGCCCTTCGTATCCCGATCCTCCATCGGGATGTCCTCGAGCAGATCAACGACCTTCGAAAGCAGCGCGGGCGTCGGGATAGTGAAACGCGCGTCCTTCATGTTCGCCGCGAAACTCGACCCGGACTCCCCCAAGCCGCGGATGAACGGGAACACGTGTTGGTCGACAATCTCAAACATCTCCGCTGGCGAAAGATTGCTGAATGTGCCCCAGCGCAGATCGGAGAACGGGCGCGGCGACTGGCCGAACGTATCCATGCCCTCGGGAAACACCGGGCGCTCGATCGGCTTGCCCGTCGTGTTCGCCCTGTTCTCGGCGAGCGTCTGCAACTCGTCCAGGCGGCGGATGAACAGCAAATACGTGATCTGCTCGATCACTTCCATCGGGTTCGCGATACCGCCAGTCCAGAACGCATTCCAGACCTTGTCGACCTTTGATTTCAGGTCACCAGTAACCACAGTGTCGCACCTCTCCTCGAAAACGGCG
>CALMSL010000012.1 GCA_937872445.1 uncultured Microbacteriaceae bacterium
CCAGGAGCCGGCCGCCGAACAGCGTTCCGTGCTGGTTGAGGTCCTCGGGCTTCACCCATTTGCGTACCAGATGGTTCACTGAGCTCATGCGGGAATCGTAGGTGCCGGGCGTACCCGATGCGCGGACCGTCTCGTCCAGGTGCGCGCGGTCTCGCTCTGGACGGTCGGACCCGCGAGATTCCTGGGCACAGCGCGGACTGACAGCACTGGTGTCAGACACTTAACACGCGGATGGCGTCATGGCCTGCCTCTGCGCAGTGCCGTTTCGACCCGTCCGTGGCGGGGTCGACCGCACCCGCTCAAGCTCGTCTCGCTCGGTAGGGTTCGCATCCGTATGGCAACCGTTCTCATCATCGGAAGCGGCGGTCGCGAGCATGCGCTCGTGCTGGCCGCGCGTCGTGGCGGACACCGGGTCCTCTGCGCCCCGGGCAACGCGGGCATCGCCCGGGACGCCGAGGTGCACGCCGTCTCGGCCACCGACGCCTCCGCGCTCATCACCCTCGCCCGCACGGAGGGCGTCGACCTCGCGATCGTCGGGCCTGAGGCCCCACTGGTCGCGGGTGTCGCCGACGCGCTCCGTGACGCCGGCATCACCACATTCGGCCCCGGACTGGAGGCCGCACAGCTGGAGGGCAGCAAGGCCTTCGCCAAGGACGTCATGGACGCCGCCGGCGTTCCGACCGCCGCCTACGAGACCGTCGAGTCGGTCGATGCGGGCATGGCCGCCGTGGAACGCTTCGGTCTCCCGGTCGCCATCAAGGCCGACGGCCTGGCGGCGGGCAAGGGCGTCGTCGTCGCACAGACCGCGGACGAGGCGGAGACCGCGCTGCGCGCCTGTTTCGAGGACCGCGTCTTCGGCGATGCCGGAAGTCGCGTTGTGGTGGAGGAGGGCCTCACCGGCCCCGAGGTCTCGCTCCTCGCCATCTGTGACGGCGCTCGCGCCGTCCGCTTCCCGGCCGCCCGAGACTACAAGCCGATCGGCGAGGGCAACACCGGTCCCAACACCGGCGGCATGGGGGCGTACTCGCCGCTGCCGTGGCTGCCCGGTGGGGTCGAGGCGTTCGTCTCGGAGGTCACCGACACGGTCGCCCTGCCCACCGTGCGGCAGCCGGACGCGCTGGCGGACGAACTCCTCGACACGGTCCATCGGCCCGTTCTGGCGGAGATGAACCGCCGCGGCATCCCGTTCTCCGGAGTGCTCTACGCGGGCCTCATGATGACGCCGAAGGGCGCTCGGGTCATCGAGTTCAACGTCCGCTTCGGCGACCCCGAGACGCAGTGCATCCTGCCGCGGATCGACGAAGACGTCGTCGCCGTGCTCACGTCCGCCGCGCGCGGCGAGCTCGAGGAGCGGGCGCTCGCACTCAGCGACGACCCGTGTGTCGCCGTCATCCTGGCCGCAGCCGGCTATCCCGGCACCCCGCGGTCCGGCGACGTCATCACCGGCCTCGACGAGGCCACTGCGGCGGGCTGCCAGGTGCTCCACGCCGGGACCGCCGCAGACGCGGCCGGGGCCATCGTCACGTCCGGTGGGCGGGTGCTCGCGGTGGCGGCACGCGGCACGGACCTCGACACCGCCCGCTCGCTCGCCTACCGCGGCGCGGACCTCATTCACTTCGACGGGCGCCAGATGCGCCGGGACATCGGATCATGATCGAGAGATACGCACGGCCCGAGATGGCCGGACTGTGGACCGAACACGCCAAGCTGCAGCGCTGGCTGGACGTCGAGCTCGCCGTGTGCCGCGCGTGGGCGCGCCGCGGCGTCATCCCCCAGGACGATCTCCGTCAGATCGAGGAGAAGGCGGCGTTCACGGTCGAGCGCACGCAGGAGATCGAGAGGACGACTAATCACGACGTCGTCGCCTTCCTGACGAACGTCAACGAGAACATCGGTCCCGCGTCCCGCTGGGTGCACTACGGGATGACCTCCAGCGACGTGCTGGACACCGGTATGGGCATCGCCATCCGGGAGGCCGGCGCCATCCTGCTCCGCGAGCAGCGTGCCCTCACCGAGACGCTTGCCGCCAAGGCCCGGCAGTACGCCGACGTGCCGGCGGTGGGGCGCACCCACGGCATCCATGCCGAGCCCACCACCTTCGGCCTGAAGCTGGCCGGCTTCGCCGCCGAGAGCGCCCGCAACGAGGAACGCCTCGCGCGGGCCGTCGAGCAGGCATCGGTCGGCAAGCTGTCCGGTGCCGTCGGCACCTACGCGATGCTGGACCCGGAGCTCGAGGCCGAGGTCATGCTCGAGCTGGACCTCGCGGGCGAGCCGTTCGGCACCCAGGTGGTCGCGCGCGACCGTCACGCGGAGCTCTTCACGGCGTTCGCCCTCTCCGCGGCGGGCATCGAGCGCCTGGCCGTCGAGTTGCGCCACCTCCAGCGCACCGAGCTGCGTGAGGCCGAGGAGGCGTTCAAGAAGGGGCAGAAGGGCTCCAGCGCGATGCCGCACAAGCGCAACCCGATCACGGCCGAGCGTCTCAGCGGTCTGGCCCGTGTCATCCGTGCCAACGCGATCGCCGCTCTGGAGGACGTCGCCCTGTGGCACGAGCGTGACATCAGCCACTCCAGCGTCGAACGCGTCATCCTTCCGGACTCCACGACCCTCCTCGACTACATGTTGGTCACGATGCGCAAGCTCGTCGACGGCCTGGTGGTGTCGCCCGAGCGCATGCAGAAGGTGCTCGACTCGTCGCACGGCCTGGTCTACAGCCAGCGTGTCCTGCTGGGCCTCATCGAGCGCGGGCTCACCCGTGAGGAGGCGTACGCCGCCGTCCAGCGCAACGCGATGCGCGCGTGGGACGAGGACCGGCCGCTCCGCGATCTGCTCGTCGCCGACGAGGAGGTCAGCCGCGTGATCAGCGCCGAGGCGCTCGACGAGCTGATGAACCCGGCCTGGTACACGCGTCACGCCGAGCGCATGATGGACGAGCGTCTGCCCGGCTCGAGCGGACCGGTGGTGGAGTCGGCGACGGTCACGCCGCGTACCGACGCCGCCCTGCGTGAGGCCATCTTGGATGCGCTGCGCGCGGCGGGTGAGCCGGTCCGTGAGGTGGCGCTGTTCGCCCGCGCGACGGCGCAGATCGACCGGACCGCACCGAACCCGGAGCACTTCCTCGACACGGCGGCGCATCTGGCCGCGGAGGGGAAGATCGCCGTTACGATCGAGCGGGACGCGAGGTCCAACGATCCGGAGCCCTTCGAGGCGCGGTACTACCGCCTGACCTCGGGATAGTCTGAGTGCCGTCCCGATGGCAGAGGCTGCGGGGTAAACACGCGTGGCCGCGCCGTTCGGCAACGTGTGGTGCCGTTCCTGACGGGAAACCGCGTGCTAGGCACTAGGCCCGGGAATCGAAGCGCGGGCCACAAGCTGGCTCTGGCTACGAAAGGGATGCGGAGCTAGTATGCGCTACCAAGAAAGCAGCTAATCAGCGCGCTGCGGTCTGACTGCCGAGGAAGGGGTGGACGCACGGGCGCACGGCGACGACCCTTCCCTGTCACCAGCACGACAGCACGCCGCACTGGTGAGATGTCCATGATGGCGACTCTCATAAAGAGTCCTCCAATGAATCGATTACTCCACACGTCGGCAATCAATGTAAGCACTGCGCTGCGCGAAGAACAAACCAACGACCGTGGCGGGTAGTCTTGTGAGCATGAACCGCGGAACCGCCAACCGTGACCACGATGCCAGATCATTCTTGGATATCGCAGAAATTATCCTTGAAGCCAGCGGAAGCCCCATGACGCCGGACGAGATTGCGCAGTATGCCATCAACGAAGGCATACTGGTTAGTCGAGGAAAGACGCCGTCGCAAACGATAAAGGCGAAACTCTCGACGGACATACTACGACGGAAGGCCGAGTCGCGATTCAAACGTACCGGTCCCAATACCTTTGCGCTTCGTGTATGGCATGACATTGCTGAATATCGAGCCCCGAGATATAAAAAGGCCCTTATGGATGAAGACATTGTGGTCTTCGACTCCGACCGCCTACGCGACTACTTTCCTTGCAATGGAATCACGAATCTAAGCATCGAGGAAGGACTTGAGCTCATTGGGCTTACCTTTCCAATGCGTCGTTCGGAGGCCGAAACACGCTATGACGTCATTCAGCTGGTCTCGCAGTTTCTGGTCATCTACCGACACAAGATCGCAACACACAAGAGAACGCGGCGGCTACCAGAGGCCCGTCTACATGGTTCGCACTCGATTCTATTCGGTGGACACCTCAACCCAGACGACATCACGCCTCTCTTTGGGCCTTTTGATCCTGGTGGAGCCGATTTCATCCGGCGTGAACTGTCTGAGGAAGTCGTTATCGAGGGTGGATCACCGACATTGACACTACTCGGGTCGATCTACGATCCGCGCACCGATGTTAGTCGACAACATCTCGGAATTCTCTACAGTGTTCGGGTTCCGCCGGAATGTCGGATTGAGATCGGCGAGCGCGGCTTTCTTCAGCAGCTATCCTTCAGTACTCCGACCGATCTGGCGGGACGGATTAACGAATTTGAAAATTGGTCCGAACTGGTGCACCGTGAGTTGCTAATGGCCGGAAAGATTAAGTTATGAGAGCGGGCCTCTCTATGGCGTCGGTTCATGGCCGTTTCCAGCCATTCCACCTAGATCATCTCGACTACGTTCTCCGTGGTCTTAATATGGCCGACTATCTTTATATTGGTATTACGCAAATATTCAACCGGTCGCCAGAGAGCATATCGGGCTCGGGCGTACATCGCGCCGAGCCGGATAGCAATCCTTTTACTTTCTACGAGCGGGCCCAGATGATCCGTGCTGCTTTAGCGGGAGAGGGTATCCAAGAGTCGCGATATCAGATCATTCCATTCCCGTTGGAACGCCCCAGTGAACTGAGCTGCTTTCTCCCTCTTGATATTCCTATTCTTACGACGCGCGTTGATGCTTGGAATGACCGGAAGAATGAAATGCTACGAGACCTCGGCTTTAAGGTCAGCATCCTTGTCAGTCGGGAGAAGGCCAGCGTGAGGGGATCATGCATCCGCTCCTCTATGAGAGATGGTAATGATCAGTGGACTAAAATGGTCCCACCGACGACCGTGGAGTTCCTCAGAACATTGAGCGCACGGCTGCGTTGAGTCGCTCAGATGTGAACGAAGGTGTTAGGTTTGACGTAAGCGGCCAGCGCCCGCTGTTGCGCTGGGCGGGGGGGAAGCGCTGGCTTGCCGAAGCTCTGCGTACAATTGCACAGGAACTGCAGCCAACACACTATGTCGAGCCCTTTGTTGGAGGCGGTGCAGCGTTCTTCCATACTATCTGGCCATCGGCAACCATTGGCGATTCCAATGCCCATTTGATTCGATGCTATCGCGGGCTTGTGGACAACGCAGCTGCCGTTCGCCGCAAGCTTAGAGCGCTTCCTGTCAATAGGGAAACCTATCTTCGTGTGGCAGCTTGGCGTCCGCGGAGCGACACCGGTGCCGCAGCTCGGCTCCTCTATTTAAATCGGACGTCATATGGTGGTATCTACCGCGAGAATGCGCGAGGCATATTCAATGTCCCGTACTCAGGAGACAGGTCACTCGCGCCGCTCCTGTCAGGCGCAAGACTCGAAGACGCCGGACGGCTCCTTACCGGTGTCTCAATCTGTCACGGAGACTTCGAGGAGGTAATCGCTGCCGCGGCACAGAGCTCACTCATATACTGTGATCCGCCATATTCTGGGGATGGTCCCGAGGGCGCATTCAAGCGGTATGGTAGTGCGCTCTTCTCCTGGAATGATCAGCAACGCCTTGCTCGGGCCGCAACGAACCTCGCAGACGCAGGGGCCCTTGTTCTCGTAAGCAATGCAGACACCGACGCGATCAGGACACTCTATCGGCGAGTCCCAGGTGTATCATTTCAGCGCCGAGTCGGAGTCCGATCCGGTGGCGAGCGGGTGCGTCCAGAGCGAGTCTTCGTCCTTCATTCTGATCCAGCTGTGAGACGCGCGGCTGTTCGACATCTCAGCAGTAGGAGTTAACTGTGGAGGAATGGGCGGACGTTGGGGGATGTGGCGGGAAGATCGGCCCGGATGCACTATGTCGCATCTTGAGTGCCGCAAACCGGGGTCCGACGGATATCGCCCAGTTCCGCGACTCCGAGACAATCGCACTCTCCGAGGCTACTGGGAGGCTCGTCACGTCGGTCGACTTGGTCTACGATTTAGGCCTAGATGGGTGGGATCTCGGATTCGTTGCAGTCGTTCATGGGCTGTCAGATCTGTATGCGGCGTTGGCTCGGCCAGTATCGGCAAGTCTCGCGGTTGGTCTGCGAAGGAGCTCCGTGGATGGCCCGCGTGCTGGTGAAATCCTCTCTGGAGCGAGGGCAGCGCTGCATGAGGCCGACGTCGCCTTTGGTGGTGGGCACAGCGTCTATGCAGGTACGGACTTTGTCTCGGTCGCAGCCGTTGGAAGTTCAGAGTCATCGTTGAGGTTTGATCAGCGCTGCCGCAAGAAGTACGAAATCCTCTTGTCCAAGCCGCTGGGTTCGGGTGTCCTATTGGCGGCACTAAAGACGGGTGTGCTTGAGCCGGACGTCACTGAGCTTCTCCGCGGGCATCTGCGGGCGAGCAACCGACTTGCGGCAGACGAGCTGTGCGACGTCGGAGCTCGGGATGAGATTGCCTTTGTTACAGACGTGTCCGGCTTCGGGCTTGGGATAAGTATACTTTCAAACGTGTGCAGCGGATGGACGGCGCACATTGATTGCGGTCACCTTCCCTTGATTGCTGGTGTGAAAGATACGCTACACCAGGGAATCGTGACCGTCCTTGGAGATCAGAACCTTATGGTGTTGCAGGAGAGCTCGTCCTGTCATGTAAATGATGTTTCCATCGAAGATCTAGTGTTGGCGGCTGATCCTCAGACGAGTGGTGGACTCCTGGCTGCTGTCGGTACTGGCTGCGCAGAGTCACTCATCAAGAGTGGGCGTTGGACTTGGATTGGAGCGCTGCGTCCGGCGAGCGACCTAGGGACACGTCTAGTGCTAGTAAACTAGGAGGAAGCACAGATGGCGGACGTAAGACGACCGAGAGTAATTGTGGGTTCCTCAGCCGAAGGGCTTTCGACGGCTGAGTATATTTGTGAGAAGGTCGCTGAAGACGTGGAATGCGTTCTTTGGAACGATGGACTCTTCATTCCCGGAGAGACTGCACTTGAATCACTGGAGGTTAGGAGCCGAGCGTTCGATGGTGGACTAATCGTGGCAACCGCGGATGATACCCTTATTTCTCGGGAGAGCGAGCATGATACCATTCGGGACAACCTTTTGTTTGAGTTCGGATTGTTTGTAGCGGTGTTTGGACGGCGAAGTGCCATTCTCGCGGTTGAAGGGCTAGGACGAACAAAGTTGCCAAGCGATCTGTTTGGATTGACCTGTGTGGGATTTGAGAAGACCGATCCTCTTGAGGTAGGCCTTACGGAAGCAGTGAGAGAGCTGAGAAGTGTCCTCTCGCAACTGTCGACGGATACGGTGGATCCTGAAGCTGCTCAACGCTTGGATGAACTGCTCCAGACGTTTATCGGTGACGTTCAGAATGCCGTAGGTGGGTCTTCTCGACTGGGCTTCCATCTGTGGCTTGTGGACCAGCGACAGGCGCCTCCAAGGCTCGTCAGGGTGGCGCGAAGTCGTATTCAACCCAAGGCTCAGTTGCACCAAGAGTACGCCGAAGGCGTGGGAATCATTGGCGAATGTTGGAGGACGCGGGCCGCAATCCATGTGGACTTGAGCAATGAGCCATATGCGTCGGCTAGTGCGAATGAGTGGGAAGCGGTAGCTTCTGTGAGTCGACAGGGCATGGACTTCCAGCTCTTGGAACTTAGTCGTAAGAGATATCGGCTGATCGGGGCGGCGCCGATCATCTCGAGTATTCGAACTGGTTCGCAGTTCTTGGGTTGCTTGTCCTACAATGTTGGCCCAAATCTCAAGGCCGTGTCGGAAGGCATAGATCTTGAGGACCTGGACGTAGTACTCGACCGTGCGGTGGAGGTCGTCCGGATATTTCTCGAGGGGTCTAAGTGAGAATCGCAACGCTCATTCTGGATGAGAGAATGTGTCAGAGACTGCCGGGAGCACCTACTGGGTGCCGTCTGTGTGTGCGGGCTAGAGGCTGGGGACAAGGATCGAGGATACGCCTGGTGTCTAGACACCAGTTCAGCACCACTAGTAGATCCACTTCGCGAGAGGAGCGCGAGTTCTACCCGTAGCGGGGACGAGTCTCGACTGCAGGTGGCGGTGCGAGCACATTTCCTAGAGGCGGTTGACAGTGAGGAGTGCGAATCAGGGCTGGTTGCTTCGCACTAATCGTCGCCGCCAAGTATGGACCGTAGTCGGACGCCTGATGTCATCTAATGCATCGGTTCGGCGTCAATCCGCGCCTCCTGGTGGCGTCGGTCGCCGATCTTGTCGATCCACGCCAGTCCCATCGCCGAGAAGATGAACGCCATGTGGATGATCGTCTGCCACATGAGGATCTCGCCGGCATTGTCGGCGATCTGAGGATCGCTGCTGTTGTAGAGGTCCGACGCGCCGACGAACGACTTCAGAAGGTGCACGGACGAGATGCCGATGATCGCCATGGCGAGCTTGACCTTCAGCACGTTGGCGTTCACGTGACTGAGCCACTCCGGCTGATCCGGATGGTCGTCCAGGTCGATGCGCGACACGAAGGTCTCGTATCCGCCGATGATCACCATGATCAGGAGGTTCGCGACCATGACCACGTCGACGAGCCCGAGGACCATCAGCATCATCTCCGCCTCGGAGAGATCCGTGATCCTGTCCGCGATGTGCCACAGCTCCTTCATGAACGTGAACACGTAGAAGAGCTGGGCGACGATCAGGCCGACGTAGAGCGGTGCCTGCAGCCATCGCGATGCGAAGAGGAATCCGGCGAGCGCCCGGGTGGTCGTTGAGCGCCTCTTCGAGGGGACTGGGGGTACGGCAGCGGGGTCTGTCACGTGGGCGGGCTCCTTCGGGGGTCCGTCGCGCGTTTTTGGTGCGGGCATGGTAGACGGAGCCCCGGCGGGATCGCCCGGACCCGGGTGGACGGCGAGGACCGCCGAGGGCCGACAGAGGCCTGGTCCCGGAGTAGCGTGGACGGCGGGTGACGTGCGGCAGGCACACGGCGACAAGGAGTGGACGATGCGGCTCTCAGAACGGACCTACGCGGTGCTGGTGGCCGACGGGGTCGAGGACCTCGAGTACTGGGTCACCGTGATGCGCATCCAGGAGGAGGGCGCCACCGTGGTGTCGGTCGGCAGCGACCTCGACGCGCACCGCGGCAAGAACGGCCTCGCCGTGCAGGCGGACGCGCTCGCCTCCGACGTGAGCGCCGACCGGTTCGACGGCCTCGTCATCCCGGGAGGCTGGGCACCCGACAAGATGCGCCGCTCCCCGGCGATCGTCGACCTCGTCCGCACCGTCAACGGCCAGGGCAAGCCGATCGGGATCATCTGCCACGGCGGCTCGGTGGCCATCTCCGCCGACATCGTGTCAGGCCGACGTGTCACCGGATCGCTGGGCATCAAGGACGACCTCGTCAACGCCGGCGGCACCTGGGCGGACGAGCCGGCGTTCCGCGACGGCAACCAGGTCTGGGGGAGGGTGGTCGCCGACATCCCGGACTTCGAACGCGAGCTGATCGCGCTCTTCGTCGACAGCATCGGCTGACGTCACGCCCATCGGCGACGTCACGCCAGTGCGCGGGGCCGTCGTTCTGGGCGCCGCACCGGGCGACGAGCCCGCTCCTGGTCATGGGCACAGGGATTGCCGGTCGATGCGGCGTGTCGACGAGAGGCATGACGCGTGTTAGGGTCGCGACACAGGGCGTCGGGTGCGTCCTGATCTCACCGAGAGGCGTTGCCCGTGACACGATCCTCCGCCCATGGACGGCGGCCCCTGTTGCTCCTCGTCCTTGTCGTCGCCGCGATGCTCGTCGCCCTGCCGGCCGCCGCGCGCGCCGATGTCCAGGTCTGGTTCCTCAACGGTGAGCAGCTCGGGAAGGCCGCCCGTCCGGGCACGACGACCGAGGACGCCGTCCGCCAGCTCCTGGCCGGCCCCACCGCAGCCGAGCGCAAGAAGGGCGTGCGCACCCAGATCCCGTCCGGGACCCCGGTGCGGTCCGTCGCCGTCGACGGAGACCTCGTCACCGTCGACCTCGGCCTCCAGTTCGTACTCGGCGATCAGGGCGCCGAGAGCCAGAACGCTCGGCTCGCCCAGCTGATGTCGACGGTCACCGGAACGGTCGGCACGGCCGGTTCCACAACACCGGTGAAGCGCATGCAGCTCCTCATCCAGGGTGGCGTCCCGCTGGGGCTCTTCCCCGGGATCCGCACGGACCAGCCGATCACCTCGGCCACCCTCGAGACGCCGGCCACGGCCAAGCCCACCTATCCGTCCGGATCCACCGGGAGCGCGACGGCCTCCACCAAGGAGATCCAGCAGCGCCTCGCCGCGCTCGGCTACCTGGGCACAGCGGACGTGGACGGCCGGACCGGACCGAAGACCCAGGCCGCGATCATCGCCTTCCAGAAGTGGGAGCGGCTCGCCAGGGACGGGGTGGCCGGGCCCCCGACCCGCGCGCGTCCGGCGAACGCCGCCCCGCCGGCCACCGTCAGCCCCGGCCGTCTCACCGTCGGCGTCGCGATGCCCAGCGAGGGCTTCCAGACCGGCGCGGTCAAGGGCGACGAGGTCGTCTACGCCCGCGGGTTCGAGATCGACCTCGCCAAGCAGCTGG
>CALMSL010000013.1 GCA_937872445.1 uncultured Microbacteriaceae bacterium
TTCTCGATCCCCTCATTCCGCAACGGGAATATAGTGGCGATGATCGTCTCCCTCGGCGAGTACGGCATCATCCTGTCCCTTCCGCTGTGGCTGCAGAACGTGCTCGGATACGACGCCCTCCAAACCGGATTCGTGATCCTCACCCTCGCCGTCGGATCGTTCGTGGCCAGCGGGTTCGCCGGAAGCTACGGCAACAAAGTCGCCCCGGTGTGGATCGTGCGCACCGGCATCCTCGCGGAGATCACCGGCATTGTGATCGTCGCGCTCGTCATCTCGCCCAGCACGAAGTGGTGGTCGATCGCCATCGGGTTGTTCATTTACGGCTTCGGGATCGGGCTCGCCACAGCGCAACTCACCGGGGTCGTGCTGAAGGACGTCCCGGTCGAGAAGAGCGGGCAGGGCTCCGGCACGCAGAGCACCTCGCGTCAGGTCGGCAGCGCGCTCGGCATTGCCATCCTCGGCACGATCCTGTTCTCCAGCGTCGGCTGGTCCCTCCAGGCGCGCCTCGACACCAACAGCCAGGTTCCGGACACCGTCAAGACCCAGATCGTGGACGCGGTCGTCAACAGCGCAGGCAACGCCATCCCCGGCCTCAAGGACCGCGACCCCGCCTCGTATCAGGAGGCGCAGGCCGCGTTCAGCGACGGGACCCGCTACTCCGCTTTCGCAGCGGCAGGCTTCCTCGCGGTCGGGCTTCTCGCCACGCTCCGACTGGACAGCGGACGGCCGGAACACGAAGACCCTGACGAGATCGGCGCGGCCGACGACGTCGCGGCCGACGAGGTCGCTACCGCGTAGCCTGCGCGAACCGGTCGGTCGCCTCGATCAGCGCGCTCAAGATGCCCGGCTCGTCGAACGCGTGGCCGGCATCCGGGACGATCGTGAACTGCGCGTCGGGCAACTCGCGGCTCAACTCCCACGCGGTGACGGGCGGCGTGCACACGTCGTAGCGGCCCTGCACGATGACCGTCGGGACGTCGCGGAGCACGTGCGCATCGCGCAGCAACTGGCGATCCTCGAACCAGCCCAGGTTCTTGAAGTAGTGGTTCTCGATGCGTGCGAACGCCACAGCGTACTTCGGCTCGGCGAACGTCGCAACCACGTCGGGGTTGGGCAGCAGCGTGATCGCCGAAGCTTCCCACGTCGCCCACGCGACGGCGGCCGGGGTGTGCACTGCCGGGTCCGGGTTGAACAGCCGCTCGTGGTACGCGGCGCGGTATTCGCCGGGCGAGGCATCCGGAACCTGGGCGACGAACTGCGACCAGACCTCCGGGAACAGCTGCCCCGCCGGCCCTTCGTAGAACCAGAACAGCTCGCTTTCGCGCAGCGTGAAAATACCGCGGAGCACGAGCTCGGTGACCCTCTGCGGATGGGTTTCGGCGTAGGCGAGAGCGAGGGCGCTTCCCCATGACCCGCCGAACACCTGCCAGCGGTCGATGCCGAGGTGTTCGCGCAGCTTCTCCAGATCGTCGACCAGGTGCCAGGTGGTGTTCGTGGCGAGGTCGGCGTGCGGCTCGCTCGCGTGCGGTGTGCTCCTGCCCGTGCCGCGCTGGTCCAGCAGGATGATGCGGTACCGGGCCGGGTCGAAGACGCGCCGCTGCTTCGGCGCACTCGTCGCTCCCGGGCCGCCGTGCAGGTACACGGCCGGCTTGCCGTTCGGATTGCCGCTGGTTTCCCAGTAGATGGTCTGGCCGTCGCCGACGTCAAGGTTGCCGTGGTCGTAGGGTTCCAGTTCAGGATAGAAAGTGCGCACGTACCGATGCTAGGTGACGGGCCCGCCGTGAAACTACGGTGCGGCAACGGCGGCCGAGCCGAGCACCTCAAGCAGCTCGTCGCCGTACTTCGCGAGCTTCGACTCACCCACTCCGGTCACCGTGCCGAGCTCCGCCACGCTCGACGGTTGCCGGGTCGCGAGTTCCCGCAGGGTCGCGTCGTGGAAGATCACATAGGCGGGGACACCCTGCTCCTTCGCGGCAGCAGCGCGCCAGGCGCGCAGCGCTTCGAACACGGGTTGCAGAGCCTCGGGCAGTTCGGCGGCGGCACTCCTGGTCTTGCGTGCGGAGCGCGTGGTTGTGCGCTCGGGCTCGCGACGCAGGGCGACCCGGCGCGAGCCGTCCAGAACCCCCGCGCTCGACTCGGTGATCACGAGCGTGCCGAAGCCGTCCGAGTTCACGGCCAGCAGCCCTTGCGCCAGGAGTTGCCGAACAACCCCGCGCCACTCCATCTCGGAAAGGTCGGTACCGATGCCGAACGTCGACAGGTCATCGTGGCCGTACTGGTCGACGCGCGGCGTCTGCCTGCCGAGCAGGATGTCGATGAGGTGTCCGGCGCCGAACTTCTGATTGCGTTCGCGCTGCAGTCGCACGATCGTCGAGAGCAGTTTCTGCGCCGGGATCGTGCCATCCCAGGACTCGGGTGGATTCAGGCAGGTGTCGCAGTTGCCGCATGCGCGATCTTCTTGAAGGATCGCATCGCGATCCGAAGATCGCGCCGAGCCGGCTGTGCCGGCTCGGTACTTCTCGCCGAAGTATGCCAAAAGCTGCATGCGACGGCACTGCACGGTTTCGCACAGCGCGAGCATGGCATCCAGGTGCGCGCTCAACCGGCGGCGATGCGCGAGATCGCCTTCGGACGTTTCGATCATCCGGCGCTGCTGCATGACATCCTGCAGGCCGTAGGCGAGCCACGCGGTCGAGGGCAGGCCGTCGCGGCCGGCGCGGCCGGTCTCCTGGTAGTAGCCCTCCACAGACTTGGGCAGGTCGAGGTGGGCGACGAAGCGCACATCCGGTTTGTCGATGCCCATGCCGAACGCGATCGTGGCGACCATGACCATGCCGTCTTCGCGCAGGAACCGCGCCTGGTTCGCCGCGCGCACGCGCGCATCGAGGCCGGCGTGGTACGGCAGGGCGGGGATGCCCTGCTCGACGAGGAACTGGGCCGTCTTCTCCACGGATGCGCGGGAAAGGCAGTACACGATCCCGGCGTCGCCCGCGTGCTCGGTGCGCAGCAGTTCGAGGAGTTGCTTCTGGGGCTGGTCCTTCGGCACGATGCGGTACTGGATGTTCGGCCGGTCGAAGCTCGCGACGAAGTGCCGCGCGTCACCCAGCTGCAGACGTTTCTGGATTTCGCGGTGCGTCTGCTCGGTTGCGGTCGCGGTGAGGGCGATCCGCGGCACGGACGGCCAGCGCTCGTGCAGCATCGACAGGGCGAGGTAGTCGGGCCGGAAGTCGTGGCCCCACTGGGAGACGCAGTGCGCCTCGTCGATCGCAAACAGGGCGATCGTGCCGCGGTCGAGCAGGTCGCCCGTGGACGGCACGGTCAGGCGCTCGGGGGCGAGGTACAGCAGGTCGAGCTCGCCGGCGACATAGGCCCGCTCTACCCGCGCGCGCTCCTCGGCATTCTGCGTGGAGTTCAGGAACGCGGCGCGCACCCCGAGCGCGGCGAGCGCATCCACCTGATCCTGCATGAGGGCGATGAGCGGCGAAATGACGACACCCGTGCCGTCGCGCACGAGCGCCGGGATCTGGTAGCACAGCGACTTGCCGCCGCCCGTCGGCATGAGCACGAGGGCGTCGCCGCCGCCAATGACGTGGTCGATGATCTCCGCCTGGTCGCCGCGGAACGCGTCGTAGCCGAACACGCGGGCAAGCGCATCCGCCGCAGGGGCGACAGTGGAAGACATGCTCCCAAGGCTAGCCGGGGCCACGGTCACTGGTGGTTCCCTTCGAGACGATTGCTGCGCAATCCCTCAGGGAGCGGATCGTGTGTGCCCGCTCCCTGAGGAGGGCGCAGCCCGCCTCGAAGGGAGCATCCAAGTCACCGGGGGTTCCCTTCGAGAGCCTCAGGGAACCGTCGGCGATCACCTCGAAAATGTCGGATGTCTCGGTCGGCATCCATCGGAAATTCAGGAATCCGCGTAACTGTCGGCTCAATATGGGCCGGAATGGCCGCATTGCGACGCGAGTTCCTGAATTTTCAGGAGACGACGCGCGGGAGGGCTATCGGGGACAGCAGTCACGGAATCCACAGTTCGAGCTGCGGCGTATCCGGCGTCTCGAAGCCGAGCACCTGACCGTAGAAAGAGAGTTCCGACTGGATCGCGTGGATGATCGTCTCCGCCCTGCGAAACCCGTGCGACTCGCCCTCGTAGGCGATGTACGCGTGCCGGATGCCCTTCTTCACGAGCGCATCCCGGAACGCCTCCGACTGGGCGGGCGGGACGACCGGGTCATCCAGCCCCTGCAGGAGCAGCACGGGGCAGGACAGGTCGTCGACGCGATTGTTCGGCGCGCGGTCGCGGTAGGTATTCTCCGCTTCGGGCAGGGGGCCGACAAGTCCGTCGAGGTACCGCGCCTCGAAATCGTGGGTGTCTTCGGCGAGCGCCTGCAGGTCCGCGACCCCGTAGTAGGAGACGCCGCACGCGAACACGTCGGAGGAGACGAGGGCGGCGAGCACCGTCCACCCGCCCGCGGAGCCGCCCCGGATGGCGAGCCGCTCGGCGTCGGCGATTCCGGCATCCGCGAGCCCCCGGATGGCGGCGATCGTGTCCTCGACATCGACAACGCCCCACTGGCCGTCAAGTCGCCGCCGATACTCGCGGCCGTACCCGCTCGAACCGCCATAGTTGACGTCGATCACGCCGATCCCGCGAGACGTGAAGAACGCGTAGTTCAGGTTCAGCGCCGGCGAACGGTGCGCGGTCGGGCCACCATGCACGACAGCGATGAACGGGGGCAGCTCGCCTTCCGGCGCGGTGAAGTCTGGGTTGCGCGGGCGGTACACGAACGAGTGCACGTCACGCTCCCCGTCCGGCGTGACAACGACGGACGTGACGGCCTCGGCATCCGGGAGGAACTCGGGCGGCGGCAGCTCATCCAGGTCGAGGCGGATGTCGGTGAGCGTTCCCGACGCGAGATTGACCTCGCGCAAACCGGAAACCACTCGTGCGTTGCCGCAGGTCAGGAGCACCCGGCTTCCGCGCACCGCCTTCAGCGACAGAGTGTCCAGGGGCACGTTCACCCGTTCGACGGCGCCGGTGGATGGATCGAGAGTGGCCAGCGAGTCGGTGCCCACCGTGCTCACGAACAGCAGCCGGCCGTCGTCGAGAACCGAGAACCACCGCATGCCGAGCCCCCACATGGGCGCACCGATGTCTGCCGACAGCGAATGCAAAGGGGTGGGCGCGCCGCCGAGCGGATACCGGTAGAGGTTCCACCATCCGGTGCTGTCGTTGATCGCGTACAGCTCATCGTTCGACGCCCACTCGGGTTGCAGCACCGACTCGGCGGGTCCGCCGCCCAGCGTCCGATAGTCGGGCACGACGCCGCGTTCGATGCGGCCGACGCGAAGTTCGGTGCCGTCCCACGGCATCTGCGGATGATCCCACGCGATCCAGGCAAGATACTCGCCGTCGGGCGAGATCCGAGGCGCGGCGAGGAACCGCGACCCGGACACCATCGATCGGATAGCTCCGGCATCGTCTGCTGCCCCGCCATCGAGGGGCACCGCCACGATGTCCCGTTCGAGGTCGCTGCCCCGGTGCGTCTCGCGGATGGCAATCACCTCGTCGCCTTCGATGCTCAAACCCGCGAAGCGCATCCCCATGTCGGCGGGTGTCAGCGGCGTCGGCACGGTGGTGCCGGGGTCGAGCCGGTAGAGGCGCTGGTCGCTGAACTCGGCGAACACGAGGACCCCGTCATCGGTGGCCGCCCACGCCCCGCCGCCGTATTCGTGAACGCGCGTGCGGGCGTTCCACGGGGCCGGGATCACGTCGACCGGTTTCCCGTCGCCGTCGTGGCGCCGCACGGCGAGCCGACCGCCCTCGGCAGGCCGCGACTCGAGCCACCACACGTCATCGCTGACGAAGGTTCCGCCACCCACCGGATGTCCGGTAGCGACGAGGGACGCGGCGGTGATCGGCGACTCCCAGGAGCCGTACGGTGCGACGGTGGTCATCCCTACAGAGTAGGACGTCGCGGCCCCGTTCCCTGAGGTGCGCGCAACTCCTCCGTTGGAAATTCAGGAATCGCCGTCACTCAGGCCGCGTTTGAGCATATTTTGGCAACTTCTCGACGTGGATTCCTGAATTTTCAATGCAGGATTCGCGCGATGCTGCGACCGGCAACCTGAGGGAATCTTCGGAATCGACATGGCAGTCCACCCCAGCGTGCATCGCGCCCGTTGACGCCTGTTTCACGGTCTGCGGTTGGCGGTACCGTCGACCAGCCGCGCGGTGCAGCTATCTGCGGATCAGCGATCCGCCTGCACGAACGCGGGACGCCGCGTCAATCGTCGCCGCCAAGATCAGCACACCGCCGGTGACCAGGAAGTTCACGCCACCCGGCAGGTTGAGCAAACCAAGCCCGTTCGTGATAACCGCGATCACCAGGGCGCCGATGGCAGCGTGAATAAGTCGTCCGCGTCCGCCGAACAAACTCACCCCGCCGACAACCGCGGCGGCCACACCGCTGAGCACGATATCGCGACCAAACGCCGCGTCGACGGACCCCACCTTGCTCGCGCTGAACACACCGGAGACCACGGCAAGGGTCGAGCAGATCGTGAACGCGGCCCACTTGACCCCGATCACCTTGATTCCGGCACGCCGGGCGGCCTCGGCATTGCCACCGATCGCGTAAAGGTAGCGGCCGAACTTGGTTCGGTCGAGCATGAAGGTCCCCGCCCACAGGATGAGGAGCGTGATTGGCACGACAATCGGAACGCCCGACACGGCAAGGAAACCCGTGCCGCGATTCTGGTTGAGAGTGGCGACAATCGCGCCGCCGATCACCGCAATCACACCGAGCCTGATCCACAGGAGAATGATGGTGCGGTTCGGGACACCCGCGCGCGCGCGACGGTGGCGATCCATCATCGCCGTGCCAAGCGAAATCAGCAACATCACGGCGATCATCAGCCACCCTGCCCAGGCCGGCAGGTTGCTGTTCTGGATCGCGAGGATTGTCGGCTCCTGGATGCGGTACAGCCCGCCATCTCCGATAATGATCAGCTGCAGGCCCTGAAAGCCGAGGAAGAGGCCCAACGTGACGACGAAGGACGGGATGCCGACTCGCGCCACGAAGAAGCCGATGAACAGGCCAATTGCAACACCCGTGAGCAGCGAGATGATCAGCGCGGGAATCCAGTTCATCGCGATGCCGCCGGGATTGGACAGTACGACGAAAATGGACATTGCAACTCCGGCGGTCACGCCGGCTGACAGGTCGATTTCGCCGAGCAGGAGGACGAACACCAGCGCCATCGCCAACATGACCAGGGTCGCTGCCTGCGTCAGAAGGTTTGCGAAGTTTCGTTCCGAAAGGAAGAAGGGGCTGAGCGCGGTGAACAGGATACTTAACGCCACGAAGCCCGAGATCGCGGGCAGAGCCCCCATGTCGCCGCTGCGCAACTTGAGAAAGTATCCTCGCACCTGGTCAAGGACTCCGCCCTCCATGCCGCTGCCGATCAGCCCGGACGCGGGGAGTTCGGTCGTGTTCAAGGACTTGTCGCCAGCGCTGGTCTTCTCGCCCCTCATGGTCTTGCTCATTCGGAAACTCCTGCGTAGGTTTTGCTGCCCGTGATGTAGCCGACGACGTCGTCGCTCGTGGTGTCCTTCGTCTCTATCTCGGCCACCATTTGACCGAGGTAGAGCACGTTGATGTAGTCGGCGACCTGGAAGACATCGACGAGGTTGTGGCTGATCATGATGACCGCGACACCCTGATGCGTGAGTCGCTTGACCAGGTTAAGCACCTGCTCGGTCTGGGCAACCCCAAGCGCTGCGGTCGGCTCATCGAGGATGACAACTTTCGCGGACTTCAGCACCGAGCGCGCGATGGCGACTGTCTGGCGCTGGCCTCCCGAAAGGGATGAGACCTGTTGGCGGACGGACTTGACGGTGCGAACCGAGAGAGTGCGCAGGGTTTCGGAGGCCTGCCGTTCCATCTCGCCCTCATCAAAGCTGCCATGGGAGGTCTCCTCGCGACCCAGGAACATGTTCTGGACGATGTCCAGGTTGTCGCACAGTGCGAGGTCCTGATACACGACCTCGATGCCAAGGGCCGATGCCTCGCGCGGATTGGTGAGGTGCACGGCCTTTCCGTTGAACTTCACTACGCCGGAGTCATAGGGCTGCACCCCCGCGAGGCCCTTGATCAAGGTTGACTTGCCTGCTCCGTTGTCACCGACAAGTGCGGTGATCTTGCCCGGGTAGGCTTTCAGGCTGACACCTTTGAGAACGCTCACCGGCCCAAAGCTCTTCCTGACATCGCTGAGTTCAATGATGGGCCCGTCCATGGCCAGTGTCCTTTCCGTTCCGGAACGTCAATGTCCCGTAGATCTGTGACGAGCTGGGCCTTGGCTCAGGGACCCGTCGGTCGAAGTCGGGGCTCCGCGCCCAGATCGCAATGATCTGCGCGCGGAGCCCTACTTCGTTAGGTGATTCTGATGTTACTTGTTACTTGTTACTTGACGCCGTACTTCGCGCAGGCGGCAGCGACCTCAGGAGTGCAGATATCCGAGGCCTTCGCGTCACCGTTGGCGACGACAGTTTCAACCTGCGCCGGGCCAACCGAGACCGGGGTCACGGCGATGAACGGCTTGCCGTAGAGCGTGCTGTTGGCGGTGGGCTTGTTGCCCTTCAGCAGCTGGATCGCGAGATCCGACGCCGCGGTTGCCTCGAGGCTGACCTGCTTGTAGACCGTCGCGGTCTGGTAGCCGAGCAGCACGTTCTGCAGACCGGCGACCGATGCGTCCTGACCCGATACCGGGACCTGACCAGCCAGACCGTTCTTCTGAAGCACCTGGATGACGCCGGCCGCGTTGGTGTCGTTGGCGACCCACACCGCGTCCACCTTGCCGCCGAGCGAGGTCAGCGCCTGCTCGAAGTTGGTCGCGGACTTTTGTCCATCCCAGACACCGGTCGGCTCGGCGGCCGGCTTGATGCCCGCTGCGCTCATGGCCTTCACTGCGCCTTCGTGGAACAACAGGGCGTTGCCGTCGGCGGGGTCTCCACCCATGTAGACAACCTTCGCGGTAGCCGGGTCCTTGCCCAGGGCCTTGAGGCCGTCAACGATCATCTGGCCCTCAAGCTCACCGACCTTCACGTTGTCGAACGAGACGTAGTAGTCGGCGACCATCTTCGTGTCGGCACCGGAACCTGTCGTGATTCCGCGGTCGTACGCGATGACCGGGATACCCTGAGCTTGCGCCTTCTGGGTCACCGCGAGCGCCGCGCCGTTGTAGTCGTCGAGGATCATGACGCCGCAACCCTTGGTGAGCTGCTGGTCTGCAATGGTGGCGTACTTGTTGGTGTCACCCTGCGCGTTCTGGATGTCGGCCTCGAAGCCGGCATCCGTCAGCGCTTTCTGCAGTGCGGGGCGGTCGAGGCTCTCATAGCGGGGCGACGACGCCGAGTCGGGGAGGATGACACACGCGCGAGTTGACGCCGCCGGCGTGGCCCCGCCGGAGGTGGAGGTTGTCGAACAACCCGCCAGCAAAAGCGCCGTCGCGGCGACTGCCGTAACGATAGAGATCGATGAAGACGTCTTCACGGAACTCCCTTTCTTGTATTGGAGGAGAATATTCCTCGATAGCCGCTCTCGGACTTTGAGACGCGCCTTAAGCAGTTTGAACCTCATTAAACGGCGAAAAGATCCAAATAGATAACAAGACCGTAACAATACGGAAAGTTTCTCCCACTTTGACTTCACACCGGCGGTCAACTTCCGCTAAGGGCAGTTCCCCGTGCTGGCGCTTTCTCCCCCACGGGTACCTACGACTTACGCACCCGCCGGCTCAGCAGGAGCAGTGTGGCACCGGCCAACAGTAGCCCGGCACCCAGCAGCGGCCATCCGGTCGGGCTCGCGGGAGTGGTACCGCCATTGCCGTCGAGCGCGACCGTCACGTTGTGTACGCTCACGTTGGCGGGCGCACCGATCGTGCCGAGATTCAGGATGATCCCATCGTTCTGAATGGCTCCTGCGCCGCCGAGGCTCCCGTTGTTGGACAGGGAACCGAAAACTGCGGCATTGAAGCCGGGGCCAATGGCAATTTGAGACGCTGCGGAGGCTGTGACGGTGGCACCGGAGCCGATCGTGACTGCCGCGCCGTTGCCCGACCAGCCGCCACCAATGCCTGCGCTGGCCTGCCCCCCGGTGGCACTGAGCGAGCCGCCAACGCCACTGTCGTGAATCGTCGAGCGCGAACCGTTGGGAACCCACATGCCGGGAAGGTTGGTTGGGCCGATCAGTACCAGTGTTTTCCCGTTCAGGTCCAAGGTCACCGAGGTGAGCGTCGGTACCATCGCGCGAGGGTCTGCCGCGGTACCGGTCAAGTCCTGAGTCAGCGTGATCGTGTCGCCGTCGGAGGCGGCAGCAAATTCGGCGGACAGATTCGCCACCGTATCCGTGGCCGCGAATGCGGCCGGAGCTGGCCCCACGAGGCTGAAGCCGGCAACCGTGGCAAGGGGGACAGCGGTCACGGCGATGCGAGAGATCTGTCGGCGCGGGGTGGGTTCGTCGGGCCTGGGTCGATCGGCTGCACCTCGTGCGTCAGTTGGTGCCGAACCCATTTCACCCCAGTTGCGTATCGTCTGTCCCAGTGAAGAAGCGTCAACAACCTACCGCAAATTAAGAGTCCAGCCCAGGAAACCGCCGCAGAAGACGCCAAGGGTGCTCCTTCGCCGCAGCGCCCCGGAGCGCAAATTAGCGCTTCTTTTTCTTCTTCGCCTTCAGCACTTTCTCCTCGAGCGGAGCGTTGCCGGATGCCGCGAGCTCGCGGTAGTACGCCCGCGCCTCCTCCTGCCGCTCTGCCTCGATACCGGAAGAGATGGGCGCCCGCAAGTGGTCCTGCTCGTATCCGAACGCATCCACGAGATCCTGCACGTGCGGACGCAAGCGGGCGAGCAGCCGATCGATGTATGCGGTGATCGCCTGAGCGCGCTGCGGCGACAGCCGGCCGTGGATCAGGTACCAGGCCAGGTGTTTCTCAATCAGCCCTAGCCCGAACACGTCGTGCAGCCACTCGATGACCTGCCGGGTGCCCTCATCCTCGATGCCCTCGTACGCGCGCGTGAACGCCTCCCACTGCAGCAACTCGCCGTGGGCGCGCGCCGCCTCAATCAGCTCGTCCTGCTGCGAATTGAACAACTCCGCAGCCTCCTGCGGGGACATCTTCTCCGCCCCCCGCAGCCTGCCGGCGAGATCCGACACCATCGTCTCGACGCGGTCCGTGAGCAACTCCCGCTGCACATTCGTCTCGCGCAGCTCCTTCACGCTCCGCGCGGTCGACCCGAAATCCTTGATCGTCTGCGCCACCGTGCGCAGGCCCGTGCCGTGGATTGCGGCATCCGCAGCCTGCCCGACCACGAAGGAGGCAAGCGCACCGATGTCCGCATCCTTGAACTTGTCGCTGAAATCGGTGAGCAGGCGCTTCGCGACGAGCTGCAGCAGCACATTGTTGTCGCCCTCGAACGTGACGTACACGTCCAGATCGGCCCGTAACCCCACAAGCCGGTTTTCCGCCATGAACCCTGCACCGCCGCACGCCTCGCGCGCCTCCTGCAGCGTGTCGAGAGCGTGCCAGGTGGAGAGCGGTTTCAGCGCCGCGGCAAGCGTTTCGAGATTCTGCCGGTCTTCGTCCGTATCGCCCTTCCCGCTGAAAACCGAGTCGAACGCCACGAGCAACTCGTCGTGCGCGAACGTCTGCGCGTACGTCGTCGCGAGCCGAGGGATGAGCCGACGCTGGTGCCGCTGATAGTCCATGAGCACTTGCTCGTCCTCGCCCCCGGCCGTGAACTGGCGCCGCTCATTGCCGTACCGGATGGCGATTGCCAGCCCCAGAGCCGAGGCCGCCGTCGCCGCTCCATCCAGTGACACCCGACCCTGCACGAGCGTGCCGAGCATCGTGAAGAACCGCCGACCGGGGCTGTCAATCGGCGACGTGTAGGTGCCGTCCTCGGCGACATCCCCGTACTTGTTAAGCAGGTTCTCGCGAGGTACGCGCACCTCGTGAAACGCGAGCGTCCCGTTGTCGATGCCGTTGAGGCCACCCTTCCAGCCGTCATCCTCGCCCTCGATGCCGGGAAGGAAACCGTTGTCGTCGCGGATGGGCACGTACAGCGCGTGCACGCCGTGGCTCACGCCCTTCGTGATGAGCTGCGCGAACACCACGGCGGCCCTGCCGTCGCGCCCGGCGTTGCCGAGATACTGCTTCCACGCCGCCCGGAACGGAGTGTTGATGACGAACTCCTGCGTCCCCTCGTCGTACGTCGCCGTCGTCGCGAGGCTCGCCACATCCGATCCGTGGCCGATCTCCGTCATCGCGAATGCGCCGGGAAGCTCAAGTTTCATGAGCGGCGGAAGCACGTGATGGTGCCGTTGGGTGCCCAACTGCACGATCGCCGAGCCGAACAGCCCCCACTGCACGCCGCCCTTGATCTGCAGCGACGGGTCGGCGGAGACGAGCTCCTCGAACGCGGTGATGTTGCCGCCATTGTCCTCGAGCCCGCCGACGGAGATCGGGAACGCGCGATGCACCGCACCGTGTTCGACGAGCAGATGGAGCTGGGCGAGCGCGCGCTCCCTCTGCTCTTCGAGCGACAGGCCATCCCTGCGGTGCAGTGCAGGGTCCTTCACGAACTCGCGAGCTTCGCGCCGCACGTCGCCCCACGTGCCCATGAGCAGGTCGTTCAAAACCTTCACGTCGACGGATGCGGCGGCACCCTTCGTTGCGGCGGCACTGTCGAGGTGCTCATCCACTTCGGCGGAAAGCTGGCTCTGCGACGCAGGTGCAGACATCACGACTCCTTGTGTTCTTTCCAGTCTCCTCTCCACGGTAGGTCGGCGCACGGCGCACCGGAAATGCGCCGTGCGTTTTCCACCGGTGAACGGCCGAAACTCGCGCGAATTTTGTGAGCACCTTCCAGCGCTTAGAGTTGATCTCACTCTTTTCGAACGGTCCTGAATGCTCACTGTCCTCGTCGGTGTCACCGCCGCGCTCGTGTACGGTTCCGCCGACTTCCTGGGCGGTATCGCGTCCCGGCGCATCAGCCCGATTCGGGTGACGGCAATCGGCGCCGCATCCGGCCTCGTCGTCCTGTTCGCCGCCGAAACCGTCATCGGCGGGCGCTGGTCGTGGGAAGCGCTGCTGTACGGCGGCATCTCGGGCATCACGGGGGCGATCGCGATCACGCTGCTGTACGCGTGCCTTGCGATCGGGCCGATGAGCATTCTCTCCCCGCTCACCGCGCTCGTCTCCGCGTTCGTGCCGCTCATGGCAGGTGTCATCCGGGGCGAACGACTCACGACTCTCGGATACGTGGCGATCGGCATCGCTCTCGTCGCGGTCGTTCTGGTCGGCTTCGTGAAGGAAGAGGGCGCGATCCGGCCGAGCCTGAAAGCACTGCTCATGGCGATTAGCTCGGGTGCCATGATCGGCGCATTCCTCATCCTCATCGACCTGACGCCGGATGACGCCGGGCTTGTTCCGCTCATCGCCAACCGCGCCGTGAACGGCATCATCATGTTTGCCGTCGTCGGGGTGCTTGCCCTGTGGATGCGGCGCAGAAAGCAACCCGCGGGCGGCGAGCTCGCGATGGAACCCGTCGAACCGCGCGTCGGGATGTTGAGCCTCGGGTGGCGCGCCGGCCTGGGGATCGCCGTCCTGGCGGGAGTCATCGACGCGACCGCGAATGCTCTTCTCCTCGTCGGCCTGAGGCTGGGCGATCTGTCCGTGATTTCGGTGCTGACCGCCCTCTACCCTGCCGGCACAATCATCCTCGCCGCGATCGTGCTGAGGGAACGCATTGCGCCGGTCCAGGCCATCGGACTCGTGCTTGCGCTCATCGCCGCCGGGATGCTCGCCGTCGCATAGCCGGGGACTCGCCGACCTGACCGGTCAGCCGCTCACGAACCGATCGGCGTCCGCCGCGAGCTCCCAATTGAGGCGGTCGAACAACTCCGCACTCCCGAATCCCGGCCAGTTGGCGGGCAATACGGCCGGCTGCAGGCCAGGATCCAGATAGGCGATCACGCGCCACCGATCCAACATCGTCACGTAGTTCGCGAACGCACGGACTGGGTCATCCGCAGGACCATAGTCGCCGAAAGCGCGAAGAAATCGGCGGTGGAGCGTCGCAATCGCGTCGAGATCCCACCAGCGGGCGACCGCCGCGCTCAGCGAGCCGTGCGGTTGCGGGGTGTCCGTGATGAACACGGTCGCGCACGGGCGGAGCTCCAGTTCGGCCAGGATCTCCTCCACCTCGTCGGTGAGCGCCGTCGGTCCGATCCACAGGCCGGTGGAAACTTTGCCGCAACCGATCCAGGCGAGCCGCTTGCGCAATTGGTGCCTGGCCGCTCGCTGAGACTCGGGGACGGTGAACGACACGAGGCACCAGGGGCCTCCGTCGCGCTGTTGCCGGGAACCGAAGATCATGCGGTCCCCGCGTTCCAGCATCGGCAGCGATGCCGGGTTGAGTCGGTAGCCCGGCTGCCGGTTGACTGTCTCGGGCAGGAGCAGCCCTTTGCTCTTCACCCGCGACACCGCGGTGCGCGCGTGGGAGCTCGGAATTCCGACCGCATCCATCAGTCGGATGAGTTCGGCAGTGGATATCCACCCGCCGAGGCCGCGCAGGTAGCACCCGATGATGGTGCGCAGCACCGAGGTCGCGCTGCCCGGGCGGGAGTCGAGGTCGTCGGGGATCACCGTCCGGTCACCGCCGGAGCGGGTCGCGGTGCGACCGTCCCGAACGGAGCGATAGCTGCTCACGGCAACTCCGCGGCGATGGCCTCAACCCCGATCCGAACCTCGTCGAACCGTGTCGTCAACGGCGAGAGGCCGAGCCGCAGCCCGTTCGGCCGGCGGAAGTCGGGGATGATCCCTCGTGCCCACAGCCGGGCGTTCACGTCGGCGAACGACGGATGGTCGATCGTGATGTGGCTGCCGCGGCGGGCCGGATCGCGCGGGGACGACAACGCGACGCCGCGGGGCAGAAGCAGCTCGTCGACGAGGTCGACGGCGTAGGTCGTGAGTTGTTCCGACTTCGCGCGGATTGCTTCGATCCCCGCCTGGGCGACGAGGTCGAGCATGTCCTGGATCGCGAGCATGCCAATGACTGCCGGCGTACCGCTCAGGAACCGGCGGATGCCGTCGTGCGGCTCGTACTCCGGCCCCATCACGAACGGCTCGGTCGTCCCCATCCAGCCCTGAATGGGCTGGCGGAACGTGTCCTGGTGTTCCGCGCGGACGTATCCGAACGCGGGAGACCCCGGACCGCCGTTGAGGTACTTGTAGGTGCAGCCCGCCGCGAGGTCGACGCCCCACGCATCCAGGTCCATCGGCACCGACCCCACCGAGTGGCACAGATCCCACAGCACGAGCGCCCCGGCGTCGTGGGCGATGGCGGTGATCGCCGGTGCATCCGCCAGGAACCCGGACCGGTACGCGACGTGGCTGAGCACCACGAGCGCGGTGTCCGGCCCGATTGCGTCCGCCACTTGCTCTGCGGTTACCCCGGCGTTCGGGTCGGGCGTGACCCACTTCAGGGTCTTGCCGCACTCTGCGGCGATGCCCTGCAGGATGAACCGGTCGGTAGGAAAGTTGTCGGTGTCGACGATGATTTCGTTGCGGTCGGGGCGGGCATCGAGCGCCGTGCGGATGAGCTTGTACAGGATGACTGTCGTGGAATCGCCCACGAAAACCTGGCCCGCGGCCGCGCCGAGGGTGATCTCGCCGATCCGGTCCCCGACGGTGAGCGGCAGGTTGTACCAGCTTTCATCCCAGCCGCGAATCAGGCGGGCGCCCCACGAGTCCGTGACGAAACTGGAAAGCCGGTCGGCGGTCGCCGTCGTGGGCCGGCCGAGCGAATTCCCGTCGAGGTAGGCGATAACGTCGTTCGACTGAACGAAACGGTTGGGGAAGCCGCCCAGCGGGTCGGCTGAGTCGAGCTCGTGTGCGCGGGATTCGGTCATGTGAGGTGCTCCTCCAGATTGTCGTGATCGATGAGTCGTGCGGTGGCGAGCCAGTGGGCGGGATCATCCTGCTGGGGATGAGTGATTCGGCTGATGCGCTGGCCGAGTGTGCCGGGGGCGGGCGCGGGGGCGATCGCCGCCGCGAGTGCGTCGAGTTCGAGCCCCGCGTGTTCGAGCGCGAGAAGCTCGCGTTCGTTGACTCCCACCGGCAACGGCCCGTTGCCGAGGTCGGTGCCGTACCGGATGCGCCCTCCCGCCGCGTGGAAGCGGCGCACGTTGTCGTTGGCGACCGCGAAATCTTCGCTGAAGCGCCCCCAGCCGTGGATGTCGAGGGTGCTCACCCAGCTCATCGCCTTCGCCATGGCGGCAATCAGATCGTCGGGCAGGCGTTCGCTCCACGGCGCGTGCGCCAGCAGGTCGACTCCGGCGGAGAACGCGCGGGCGGCCTGCCCTGCCCCTTGCGCGTGCGCGGCCACCGCCACGTGCCGTTCGTGGGCGTGGCCGACAATCGCGGCAAGGGTCGCGTCCTCGAAGACCGGACCGGCATCCGAATTGAGCGCGACCTTGATGAACGTCGCCCCCGCGTCGATTTGTTCGTCCACGGCGGTGGGTGCGTCGTCGGGGATGGCGACTTCCCGCGATGCGTCGGGCGGCGCCCAGCCGCTCGCGGTCGGATATCCCCCCGGGGCAGTGAGCAGCTGGCCGGCGATTCGCACCTCGGGCAGCGCCGTGACGGTTGGCCAGGTTCTGGCGGACTCCAGCCCCCAACCGAAATCGTGGGCCACGGCGATTCCGCCGCCGAGCAGCGCTGCGCCGTCGATCAGGCCGAGGTGCACGTGAGCGTCCCGAAAGCCGGGGAGGATGGTGCCGGCGAGGTGGGCGGATGCCGTCGGGTCGGAATCCGAGGCGAGACGGAATCCGCCTGCATCCGCGACGATCGCCGTCGGACCGTGCCAGCCGTCAAGCCAGCAGTCGTCGACGGTGAAGCAGAACCCGCTCCCCGAGGGACCGGCCCATCCGGCATCTCCGCTCCCTGAGGAGGCCGAAGGCCGTCTCGAAGGGAGCCTACCGGGATGCCCCCTTCGAGACGCGTGCTGCGCACGCTCCTCAGGGAGCGGCGGCTCGCTAGCCAATTTCGGTCCGCACGGCGAAGAGCTCGGGGAAGAACGTGAGGTCGAGCGCTTTCTGCAGGAACCCGACGCCGCTGGATCCGCCGGTACCGCGCTTCGTGCCGATGATGCGCAGCACCGTCTTCACGTGCCGGAAACGCCACAATTGGAAGTTGTCCTCCAGATCGACGAACTCCTCGCACGTCTCATACTCGAGCCAGTACTTTTCGGGATCCTCGTAGATGCGCGCAAACGTCTGCACGAGGTCCTCATTCATCGAGTAGCCCTTCGTGACGTCGCGCTCGAGCACCGCCTGCGGGACATCGTGTCCGTGCCGCGACAGGTACCGCAGGAACTCGTCGTACACGCTCGGTTCGTGCAGAATCCCTTCGAGGAGCTCGTGGGCTTCCGGATGCGATTCGAACACCTTCAACATCCCGGCGTTCTTGTTGCCGAGCAGGAACTCGACGGCGCGGTACTGGTAGGACTGGAATCCGGACGCGTTGCCGAGGTATCCGCGAAACTCCGCATACTCCGATGGTGTGAGTGTGGCCAGCACCGACCACTGCTCGGTGAGCTGCTTCTGGATGTGTTTGACGCGGGCGATGCGCTTGAGCGCGACCTGCAGTTCGTCGTTCGCGATGAGTTCCTTCGCCGACATCAGTTCGTGCCGCATGAGCTTCAGCCACAGTTCGCTCGTCTGGTGCTGGATGATGAACAGCATTTCGTCGTGGTGCACCGGGTCGCTCACCGGGACCTGGGCGCTGAGGAGGCTGTCCAGCTGGAGGTAGGAGCCGTAGCTCATCCGGTCCTTGAAGTCCGTGACAATTTCGGACTCGATGGTGCGTTCGTGCGTCGTTGCGTCGGCCATTCACCGACAGTAGTACGGAATCGGGACGGCCGCCACGAAATCGTAGCGGCCAGTCCGATTGAGGTTTACAGCGCGGCGAGCTCCGAGATCAGCCCATCGCCCGGACGAACCCGGTCGAACGTGGGCGCGATCTCCGCGCGACCCAGCAACTCGTCCATTTTGCGCTTGCGGCGGTTGTTCACGAGCGTGACGACGGTGCCCTTCTTCCCGGCGCGACCGGTGCGGCCCGCACGGTGCAGGTAGCTCTTGTACTCGTCCGGCGGGTCCGCCTGGATGACGAGCGAAATGTCGTCGACGTGGATGCCGCGCGCGGCGACATCCGTCGCCACGAGCACGCTGACCCGCCCGCTCGTGAGCTTCTCCAGGTTGCGGGTCCTGCGGGCCTGGTTCAGGTCGCCGTGCAGACTGACCGCGGGGATTCCGGCGTCGTCCAGATCATCCGCCAACTGCTCGGCGAACGCGCGCGTGCGCGCGAAGATGAGCGTCTTGCCGTCGCCGGAGGCGAGCTGTTCGATGATGGCGCGCTTGTCGCTCTGCTCGATGAGCAGCACGCGATGGTCGATCGTCGAGGAAGCCTGATCCTCACCGGCAACCTCGTGCACGCTCGGGTTCACGAGGAATTCGTCCACGAGTGAGGCAACACCCTTGTCGAGGGTCGCGGAGAACAGCAGCTTCTGGCCATCCGGCGCGGTCTCCTTGAGGATGCGCTGCACCGGCTCGAGGAAGCCGAGGTCGCACATGTGGTCTGCCTCGTCGAGCACCGTGATGGTGACCTCGCTCAGGTCGAGGCGGCCCTGGTCGATGAGGTCCTCGATGCGACCGGGCGTTCCGATGACGATGTCGACGCCGCGCTGCAGGGCCATCACCTGGCGGTGCTGCGGGACTCCGCCGTAAATCTGGGTGGTGAAAATGCCCACGCTGCGCGCGATCGGCTGGATGGTGCGGTCGATCTGCAGCGCGAGTTCGCGGGTCGGCGCGAGGATGAGGGCGCGCGGCTTGCGGCCCGGCTTGCGCGACTTGGCACCGTAATTTTCAAGAAGGCGCTCGACCAGCGGAGCGCCGAAGGCAATGGTCTTGCCTGAGCCGGTCTTTCCGCGACCGAGCACGTCCATGCCTTTCAGCACATCCGGAATCGTCGCAGCCTGGATGGGGAACGGTGATTCTGCGCCGAGGGCGCTGAGCTCGCGAACGATGTTCGCGCCGAGGCCGAGGTCGCCGAACGTTACGCCAACGACGTCGGATGCCTGAATGGCGTCCGCCTCGAGGCGCTCCAGCACGACATCTTCGTGAGCCGTGTACTTCTTCTCCGCGGCGTCGCGCTTCGGGTAGAAGTCGGAGTCGCGGCGGGGGCGCTCCTCGCGCTGCGGCCGATCGGTCCGGTACGGCCGGTCATCGCGGCGCGGCCGGTCATCGTTGCGGGACCGATCATCGTTGCGGGGCCGGTCATCGCGACGCGGCCGGTGCTCGAATGCCTCACGCCGGTCGGCGCGCACCGGTCGCTCGGTGCGATCCGTGCGCTGGCCGCGGTCCGGGCGCTGGCCGCCGAATGGGGCATCAGTGCGACGGTCATCGCGACTGTATTTCGCGGGAGGAGTCCTGTCACCCTCCGGGCGAGCATGGCGTTCGGGTCGCGCATTCCGGTCGAAACGCGCGCTGCGGTCGGGACGTGTGCTGCGGTCGGGGCGGGCGCTGCGGTGCGGCGCAGTCCCCTGAGGCTGCCAGTCAGGGCGACGCTCGGCACCGCGATCAGCGCCACGGTCAGCGCCACGGTCAGCGCCACGGTCGGCGCTACGGTCAGTGCGGCGATCGCCGCCGCGCTCCGGGTACCGGGTGTCGGTGCGCTTCGCGCGATCCTCCGCACTCCAGCGCTTCTTGGCCGGCGCGACAGTTGCCTCAGACGGGCGGTATCCGCGGTGCTTCGGGCTCTTGCTGCCCGGTTTGTGGGCGGGAGTGGACGAGCGCGCGGGGCGCGCAGGGGATTTCTTATAGTTCGGCATGGTTCTTTCCGGGTTATGTCAATTGCAGGGCAGAGCACAACGAATCATTGGTGCTTACTGCAGGAACCCGGGCAGACTTTGGCCAGGACCGTTCACTTGCGTGTTATCCCCGCACGTGCGGATGCCTATGGAAACATCCAGGGGAACCGGCCCAGCAGACTTACAAACCCATTCGCGCGAACGCGCGATGTCTAGAGCCGACTGGACTACAGTACCCTGTTGCGCGGCAAAGGGATAGCACCCCGCCACGCGAGAGAATAGATTCAGGGCGGGTTGTCACCGTCGGCGATGTCGAGCCCCACGAAGGAGCATCATGATCCGGGGCAGATCCGCAGCCCAGCTCGGCGTCACGGCGTCGATTGCCTCCTCATCCGTTTTCGCCGTCGTGTTCGTGCTCTCGGCGCACCTCGACGCCACCGCCAACGAGCTGTTCGGCTGGCGCACGTTCTTCACCGTGGCGATGCTCGTGGCGTTTCTCACCCTGGCCCGACGCTGGACGGGCATCAAGGTGCTTGCCCGCCGAATCCAGGGGCGCCCGGCAATCGGCCTCGCTCTCCTCCTCACCGCCGCCATGCTCGGTCTGCAGCAGTGGCTGTTCACGTGGGCGCCCGGACAGGGTCGCGGCCTCCAGGTCGCGCTCGGCTACTTCATCATGCCGATCATGCTCGCACTCATCGGACGCATCGTGTTCAAGGAGCGCCTGGGACCATGGCGCATCACCGCGGTGGCCGTCGCGGCGGCGGCGGTGACCTACCAGACGATTCAGGTGGGCGGCCTCTCCTGGGAGACCCTCGTCGTTGCCCTCGGCTATCCGATCTACTTCACGGTGCGCCGGTTTGCCGGCATCGGCGGAAGCGCCGGATTGAGCGCCGAGATGATGCTCACCCTTCCCGTTGCCCTCCTCCTCCTTCTGCTGGACGACCCTGCGATGCGCACGCTCCAGCAACCCGGCACGGCGTTCAGCATGATCGGATTCGGCATTGTCGCCTCCATCGGGCTGCTGCTGTACATCGGCGCGAGCCAGCTGCTGCCGATGAGCGTGTTCGGCCTGCTCAGCTACCTGGAGCCGATCCTGCTCGCCCTCGCCGCGGCCCTCGTGCTGAGCGAACCGCTACCGGCCAGGGAACTGCCCACGTACCTCATGATCGGGCTCGCGCTCGCGTTGCTCGCGGTGGAAAGCTTCGCCCGAAAGCGACCGCCACGCAACCAGCCGCTCGTCGGGTGAGTGCCGTTCCCTGAGGTGCGAGCGGAGCGAGCCTCGAAGGGAACCAAACAGTCACCTCATGGCCCCCTTCGAGACGCCGCCTTCGGCGGCTCCTCAGGGAGCGGGAGAGACACCGGCCACGACGGCTCCTCAGGGAGCGGGCGCTGGAGCAGCCGCGGCCTTCGCCTCGCGGCGATCCGCGCGCCGCTCCTTCGCGCCCTCAACCAGGTAGTACAGGGTGGGCAGCACGACCAGGGTGAGCACTGTCGACGAAACCAGCCCGCCGATCACGACGATCGCAAGCGGCTGGGAGATGAACCCGCCGTGCCCGGTGAGCCCGACCGCCATGGGCAGGAGCGCGAAAATTGTCGCGAGTGCCGTCATGAGGATGGGCCGCAAACGACGGCTCGCCCCGTGCACGATCGCCTCGCCCACCTTCATACCTCTCTCCCGGTATTGGTTCACCAGGTCGACGAGCACGATCGCATTCGTGACCACGATCCCGATGAGCATGAGCACGCCGATGAGGGATGCAACCCCGAGCGGGATGCCGGAGATGACCTGCAGGATGATGCCGCCGGTTGCCGCGAACGGCACCGAAACCAGGAGCAGCAAAGGCTGACGGAGCGACTTGAACGTGGCCACCATGACCACGTACACGATGAGGATGGCGGCCAGTAGCGCGAGACCCAGCTGGCTGAAGGCATCCGCCTGCTGCGACGTGACACCGCCCAGCTTCACCGAGGTGCCCGCCGGGAGCTTTACCGTGTCGACTGCTTCCTGCACCGAGATCGATGCGGTGCCCACGTCGGCCACATTCGGGGTGACGCTCACCGTGGCGGCGCGCAGACCCTTGATGGTGGTGATGCTCGCGGGCCCGTCCGACTTCGCCACGGTGGCCAGCGCGGAAAGCTTCTGGGGGCCGACGCGCGTCGGGATCGCCAGATCCTTCAGTTGGTCGATCGTCGCGGGCGCATCCGCAGTCTGGAGGTAAATCGAGATCGTCTTGTTGTCGATGACGGCCGTACCCGCAAGCGAGGGTTGAATGGCCTGGGACACCAGCGAACCGATCGCGATTTCGCTGAGCCCCGCTTCCGCGGCCTTGTTCCGATCGACAACCACCGCGATGTACGGCTGGGTTTCCGCAAGATTGCTCGTGGCCTCGGCGGTCACCGGAAGGCTCTGAACGGCGGTGAGGATCTTCGAGGCGGCGGTGCCCAAATCTGCCTGCGTCGTCGCGGTGATGTTCACATCGATGCTGGAGGACGCGAAGCCCGACCCGGCGGTCGACAGCGACACCGTGCCGACATCGGTGAGTTTCTCGAGGTCGCTGCGCACCGTCTTCTGCAGGGCGTCCTGGTTGGCGTTCGGATCCGTCGTGATCGAGAAGCGGATGCCGCCACCGCCGCCGAACGCCGCGGCGAGCGAATTGCCTCCGCCGATCGTCAGTTGAACGGTGTCCACGCCGGGAATGGCGCGCAGCGCCTTCTCGACCTTCGAGGCAGCACGGTCCTTCGCGTCGAGGCTCGTCCCCACGGGGAGCGTCTGGGAGACGCTGATCGTGTTCTGCCCGCTGTCGCCGATGAAGTTCGTCGTGAGGCTCGGAACCAGGGCGACAGTGCCGCCGAGAACCAGGATGGCGGCGATGATGGTGGCGACGGGGCGCGTCAAAGTCCAGTGGATCACCGGGAGGTAGCCGCGCTGCAATCTGGTCGGCTTCTCCAGCTCGTCTTCGGCAGACACGACGCCGTCACGCAGGTCGCGGCGCGAAATGAGGTGCCCTTCGGCGTCTTCGATCGCGTGTTGAGGTTCGTCCTCTTCCACTACCGCAGACACCGCTTTCTTCGCGTTCCCGAGGAACCAGTAAGCAAGTACGGGCACGATCGTGAGCGCGACGAACAGCGACGCGGCGAGCGCGATCGTGATGGTGAGCGCGAAGGGGCGGAACAGTTCGCCCGTAATATCGCCGACGAGCGCGATCGGCAGGAACACCGCGACGGTCGTCACGGTGGATGCCGTGATCGCCGCCGCGACCTCCTTCACCGCGGTCAGGATCGCCTCGGCCTTCTCCTGCCCGAGGGTGAGGTGCCGCTTGATGTTCTCAATGACCACGATCGAGTCATCCACCACCCGACCGATCGCGATCGTCAGCGCGCCGAGCGTCAGGATGTTGAGCGAATACCCGGTCACCTGCATCCCGATGAACGTGATGAGCACGGAGACGGGGATGGAGATCGCCGTCACGAGCGTCGACCGCACCGACAGCAGGAAGATCAAAATGACGACAACAGCGAACAGGAGCCCGAGAAGGCCTTCCGTCGCAAGCGAGTCGATCGACTGCTGGATGAAGGGCGCCTGGTCGAACACGATCGTGAACTTCGTGTTGCTGCCGAGAGCCGCCTCCAGGCCGGGGAGCGCCTTTTGCACCTCCTGCGACACCGCAACCGTGTTGCCATCCGGCGTCTTCGTGACCCCGATGGTCAGCGCCGGCTCCCCGTTGACGCGGGAAATGCTGGTCACCGGGTTGGCGACGAGCGCCACATTCGAGACGTCGCCGATCGTGAGCGGTGCGGCTGCTGGCGCTCCCGGCACGGCGGCCTGCGCCGAGCCGACGAGTGGGAGGGCCTTGATTTCTTCGACGGTGTGAATCCGCGAACCGGACTGCACCGTCAGAGTCGTGTCGCCCTCGGTGATGTTTCCACCGGGCAGGAGCACCCCGTTGGACTTCAGCGCGTCACGGATGGCCTGCGTGCTCAACCCCGCGGCGAACAGCTTCGCGGTGTCCGGAGTGATGGTGACGCGCTGGCCGATCGCGCCCTGGAGGCTCGCCTCGCGCACGTTGGCGAGCTTCTGGAGCTCGACGATCGTGGACGACTGAAGTAGGGCGACCAGGTCGTTCTCGTTCAGGCCACTCGTCACCGCGATCTGGATCACCGGGAAATCGTCGATGCTGCCCGTGATGATGCGCGGGTCGGAGTTGTCCGGAAGTGTGCTCTTGATGCGGTTGATCGCCTGCTGGACCTTCTGTTCAGCGGTGGGGAGATCGGTGCCGTAGGTAAACGCCGCGGTGATCGACGACAGGTTGGATGTCGAGGTTGCCGTGGTGCTTTCCAGGCCCGGAACACCCTGGATGGCCGTCTCGATCGGCGTGCTCACGTCGTCGTTGACGACATCCGGAGCCGCACCCGGATAGCTTGTGACGATCACCATTTGCGGGAACGACACCGAGGGGATGAGTTCCTGCTTGAGCGAGGTGAGCGCGATCCCGCCGAATACGCCCACCACGATCGTCACGAGGGCGATGAGCGCCCGGTTGCGCAGGCTGAACACGGAAAGCAGATGCAAGGAAAACTCCTGAGTCAGGCACCACGGGCGACGGCGCACGAACAACGGCGCACGACTGCGTGCCGTGCCTTAGTATTTCATCGTCTTCCGACGGCGATATACCCCTTCCGGGACTCTGTGGCTTTTCCCGGGAACTCGTGACCTTGCAATTCAGCGACTTTGGCTATTGGCTACACGTATGTCCCCGGCGTTTCTGATGACCCGACGATGGGTCCAGCTGATGCTGGGCCTGTTCCTGTACGGCATCGCCATCTCGATGATGCTGCGCGCCGCCATCGGGATTTCCCCGTGGGATGTGCTCGCGCAGGGCATTTCCATCCACACCGGCATCCCGTTCGGGTTCGTCACGAACATCGTCGGCGGGGTCGTCCTGCTGCTGTGGATCCCCATCCGCCAGCGCCTCGGCGTCGGCACCGTGCTGAACGCGCTGCTCGTCGGCCCCAGCGCCGAGGTGGGATTGTGGCTCATCCCGGAGCAGACCGTGCTCTGGGTGCGCATCCTGCTGTTCGTCGGTGGACTGCTTCTGCTCGCGGTCGCCACGGGCCTCTACATCGGCGCTCGGTTCGGGCCGGGCCCGCGCGACGGCCTCATGACGGGAATCAACGCGAAGTTCGGCATCCGGCTGTGGATCGTGAGGACCTCGCTGGAAGTGATCGTGCTCATCATCGGCTGGATCCTCGGCGGGGATGTCGGCATCGGCACGCTCGCGTTCGCCCTGCTCGTCGGGCCGCTCGTGCACTACACCATCCCGTTCCTGATGGTTCCGGCCGCGCTGACTAAGCCCGAGTCGCCTTCCGTGCCGTCAGCAACCCAATAAGCACGAGACCGAACACCACGAGCACGAGGCCGACGATCGCGCGGCCGCTGAGCGTCTCGTGCAGGACGAAAACGCCCAGCAGCGTCGCCGTCATCGGTTCCCCCAGCCCCAGGGTGGCCACGGTGGATGCGCTCAGCGCTTTAAGCCCGTAGGCGAGGAACAGGCAGGCGACGGTGATCGTGCCGATGCCGAGCCAGAGCCCCATCGCCGCGCCGTCAAGGGAGGCGAGCCAGCGGGGGTCGGACAGCAGGAGGATGGGGAGCGCCCCGACCGCGGACCACCCGAAAATGACCGCGACGGACCCGATCGGCGTCCAGCCGTCCACGAGCAGCTTCTTCGCCGCGAGCGCGTAGAACGCGTAGCTCGCGCCGGCGCCGAGGGACAGCAGCAGCCCGATTGCGCTCGTGACGCCGGTCTCCCCGAACCCGGACAGCAGCGCGATCCCGATGACCGCGACGATCGTCGCGACCAGCCACGCGTACCCGGGGAAGCGTCGGCTGAGGAACCATTCGAACATGCCGGTGAAGATCGGCCCGGAACCGATCGCGACGACGGCGCCGATCGCAACCCCGTTGATGCTCATTCCGAGAAAGAACGTGGGCTGGTAGGCGATGATCGCCGCGGCCCCGATCACGATGGTCGGCCATGCGCGCCAGCGCGCGGAGACCGCTTTCGTGGATTGCGAATCCGGCCCGGAGAGGTTCGGGATGTGCAGCGTGAGCATGTCGGTGATCGGCTGCCCCGGTTTCAGGTTGCGCAGCGCCCTCCGCGATCTCAGGGACAGCAACCAGGCTACGAGCGCGAGAGCAGCACCGCCGATCACGATGCGGGCCGAGCCGACCGACAGCGAGGATGCGCTGCCGGGACCGAGCGCCTGCGCGGTTCCGGTCGTACCGAACAGGATCGCCGCGATGAGGGCAAAAACGATGTGGCGCACCTGCTCATCGTTCCACACCGGATCGCCCAACCCGCCCTGATTGGTCCCAAATGAAGGCATCCGGCGCTCGCAGCACGGGCGCTACGGGCTCACGCGGCGCCGGATGCCTTGAATTGCCTTCATTTGGGACGTCAGTGCTACAGGTTGCGGGCGGCGTACACCGCCATCGCGTCGCGCACGAACTCCGCGCCGTGCTGGCCGCCGTAGTTCGCGCCGAAGCGCGCGTCGGCGACATACAGCTCGCCGAGCCCCGTGAAGTACTCCTTCGTCGGCCCTGCCGCTCCACCGCCGGGTGTCCCTGGGATGCCGCGCAGCCACTCGAACTGCCGGGCGGCGAGCGCCTGGGCCTCGTCGCTTTCCGGGTCGATGCCGGCCTCCGCCGCACTCGACCAGTCGGCCGCGAGGCTCTTCTGCTTCTCCTGCCACTCGGCCTTCTGTTGCGGGGTCAGCGAGCGCCACCAGCTGTCGCTCTTTGCGTACGCGTCCCTGCCCCACCGCTCCTCGACCTCTTCCTTGTACTGCGTGTGGTCGAATCCGTCGAACATGTCTTCTGCCATGAGTTGTTCACCTCCTTCCAGTTTCGTGATCGTCGACTCGACGGCGCCGATCTGGCGGTCGAGCCGTTCCTTCTCCCGCTGCAGCCAGTGCAGGTGGGTGAGCAGGGCATCCGCGTGGCGCGTCTGCCCGGCGAGCACGTCGGCGATGGCCGGCAGCCCGAGCCCGAGCTCCCGAAGCAGCAGGATGCGCTGCAGCCGCGTGAGCGCGTCCTCGTCGTAGTAGCGGTACCCGTTCGCGCCGACCCGGCTGGGCTCCAGGAGCCCGACATCGTCATAGTGGCGCAGCGTGCGGCTCGTCGTTCCCGACAACCGTGCGATGTCCTGGATGGACCAGTCCATGTCCGCCTCCTTCAGCGCTCACCCACCACGCTAAAGGTTGACGCATCGTCAATGTCAAGCACTTTCATCATTCAGGAGGTGGTGTGACTGGTGATGCCGATGGTGGTCACTCTGGCATCACCACCTCCTGAATAATGAAAGTGGCCTCACGCGCAGAACGAGCGGATCGTGCCCTCCAGGATGTCCGTCAACTGCTCGATGGACTTCGTCGTTGCCCACTCGGTATCGGCGTGCGCGCCGCCGCCATCCACGCCGATGAGCAGGCACGGAATCCCCGCGTCATGAATGAGCCCCGCATCGGTCCAGAACGGCTCGCCGCGTGTCGGCAGGGGAGAGCCGGTCACGCGCTCGCCGCTGGAAGCCACGGCCTGAACGATCAGCCACTCGGGGTCCGCCTCGAACGCGTTCCTGGCGACAATCCGGCGCAGTTCATACCGAAAGTTCGGTGTCGTCGACGCGATGGTGTCCAGAACCGCGCGAAGTTCAGCCTCCACCGAGTCCGGAGTGTCGCCCGGCAACGTCCGGCTCTCAATGGTGAGGGTGCAGGAGCCGGCAACCGTTGCGGCGTCCGAGCCTCCCGAGATCGTGGCGACCCGCACCGAACTGTGGCCCAGCAGCGGATGCGCTGGCCGCTCGGTGAACTCGCTCTGCAGCTCATCGATGGCCCGAATCACGAGGCCGGCATGCCGGATCGCGTCAACACCCTGCTCGGGCATCGACCCGTGGGCCGCGACGCCGATCAGGTCGATCGTGAACCAGGCGAAGCCGCGATGCGCCAGAACACGATGCATCTCACTCGGTTCCGTGACGATCGCGCCATCTGCGGTGAACGCCGCGAGCGCATCTTCGGTGCCCACGCTGCCGAATTCTTCGTCCGCGACGAGGGTCACGATCACATCGCCCGCAAGTTCCGCGGATCCGGCACGGGCCGCCGCCGCCATCATCGCCGCAACACCCCCTTTCATGTCGAACGCGCCACGGCCGAACACCGTGCCGTCGCTGACCGGTGCCTCAAACGGGTCACCGTCGTATCCGGCAACCCCTACGGTGTCCAGATGGCCGTTGAGCATAAGGGAGCGGCCGCCGCCCCTGCCCCGAACTATTCCGACCACCGTCGGGCGTTCGGCGGTACCCAGGCGGTGCACCTCGAATCCCCGGGCCGCGAACCACCGCGCACACCACTCGACGATCTCGGCCTCGCCTGCGCCGCCCGGGATGAGCTCCGGATTCACCGAGTCGATGCGGATGAGCGCCTGGGTGAGCTCGACGGGATCAAGGGGGAAGGTATCCGCTGCAGTCATGCCCCGAATCTACCTGCCACACCGGTCACATCACCTCCTGAATGATGAAAGTACTTGCGGTGGGAGGAAACGCGATATATCTTGATTACAGCGCAACGCGATATAGCGCGAGTTTGCATAGTCTTTTGAGAGAAGGAGAAATCGATGGCTTCCGAAAAATGGCTCATCGACGGTGAAAAGATCATCGACGTCGACATGGTGCGCAACCTCAAGGTCGGCCTCATCGGCGGAAAGGTCGACATCGTCGGCCACGACGAACCGACCGCACGGGTCGAAGTGCACTCCGTCAGCAAGAAACCCCTCAAGGTTTCGATCGACGGAGACACGCTCGAGATCGACCACCCGCAGTTGAGCTGGGACAACTTCATTGAAGTCTTCAAGTCCTTCAGCAACAACGCCCAGGCCGACGTGAGCATCATGGTTCCGCGGGACGTCGCACTCAAGTTCGGCGTCGTCTCCGCCTCCGGACTCATCAGCGGGCTCACCGAGGATGCAAAGATCAGCACCGTGAGCGGGGATGTCGTGGTCGACAACGTCTACGGCGACCTCGAGCTCAACTCCGTGAGCGGAGAAATCAGCGTCCGCAACCACTACGGCAACATCACCTCAAAGACGGTGAGCGGAGACCTCACCGCAAGCGGGGAGATCATGAAGCTCACGTCGAACAGCGTCTCCGGCGACGTCTTCCTGGACCTCACCGGCATCCCGGACAGCGCGAACGTCAAGACGGTGTCCGGCGACATCACCCTGCGGCTCGAGGCGGGAGTTCCCGCGCAATACAAGGTGAACACCGTCTCCGGCAAGCTCCAGCTCGACGATTCCGAAATATCCGGAGTGCGCGGCCAGTACACGGGCAAACACGGCGACCTCCACGGCCAGTGGCTCGAATTCAGCGCGTCCACCGTGTCCGGAGACGTCGCCGTCCTCCACGCACGGGAAACCGCAAGCACGAGCCGATGACACCCCCGGTCTTCGCGCACGGGCACCTGCGCCTCTACCTGCTCAGCCTCCTCGCCGAATCGCCCATGCACGGCTATGACGTCATCCTGTCGCTCGAGGAGCGGTTCGGCGGCACCTACACCCCGAGCGCCGGAACGATCTACCCGCGGCTGGCCAAACTGGAGGAGGAAGGTCTCGTCACAAAAACGGTCGACGGCCGCAAAACGGTGTACGAAATCACGGATGCCGGCCGGGCAGAGCTAGCCGCCCGCCAGCATGAGCTCGACGAAATCGAAAGCGACGTCACCGATTCGGTTCGCAGGCTCGCGGACGACGTGCGCCATAGCGTCGACGAGGCCATGAAGAGTCTCCGCGCCGACCTCGCCTCCGCAGCGCGGGACGCCAGAAACGAGGCGCGGCAGGCAAGTCGTACGATCCGGATGGACATCCGCGAAACCGCCAGCGGGAGTTTGCGGGAGGCGGAGATCGCGATCAACGACTTCCGCCACCAGCTTCGCTCGGATCTTCGCAGCAAAGCGGCGCGCAATGAGCTCACCGTGGCGACCGTCGAGGACCTCAAAGCGAGACTTGACGACGTTCGGGCGGGGCTCTTCCGAATGAACTGACAGCGACTATTCGAATCCGACTTGCGCGCAAGCCGGATAGGAGTAGTGTCGCTCCTCGTGACAAACGAAGCCCGGTCCCCCAAGCGGTGGCTCATTGGCGATCCTCTGCCGTCCGAGAAACTCGAAGGCCAGCTCCTGCCGAAGCATCTGGCGCTGCCGATTTTCGCGAGCGATGCCCTGTCCTCCGTGGCGTACGGGCCCCAGGAACTCCTGATGATCCTCACCCTCGGGGGTCTCAGCTTTCTCACGTTCGCCCCCTGGGTTGCCGCCGCCGTCGTCGTCGTACTCATCACCGTTGTGGCCTCCTACCGCCAGCTGATCAAGGCCTACCCTTCGGGTGGCGGCGACTTCGAGGTGGCGCACAGGAACCTCGGCGAAAAGGCAGGGCTCATTGTCGCCAGCGCCCTTCTCATCGACTACATCCTCACCGTTGCCGTCTCGGTCGCCAGCGGCGTCGACAACATCATTTCGGCGTTTCCAGGTCTCAACCCGTGGCGGGTGGAGATGGCGGTCGGCTTTGTCATCCTCCTTGCCGCGATCAACCTTCGCGGCGTGCGCGAATCCAGCAAGGCGTTCGCTCTGCCCACCTACCTGTTCATCGCCAGCGTGCTCCTCATGATCGTCGTCGGCGTCATTCGCACAATCCTCGGCGACACCCCCGTTGCGGAGTCCGCCCAGTACGCGATCAAGGCGGAGGATTTCACCCAGGCCGGAATCGTCCTGCTGCTGCTTCGCTCATTCGCGAGCGGATGCAGCGCCCTCACCGGCGTGGAGGCGGTCGCGAACGGCGTCCCCGCGTTCCGCACGCCGAAAATCCAGAATGCCAAGCGGACACTCGTGCTGATGGGCACCATCGCCATCACGCTGTTTGTGGGCGTCACGACCCTCGCTTTGATCAGCCGCGTTCACTACGTGGAGAATCCCTGCCATCTCGTGGGGTGGGCGGAATGCGCCACCAATCCGCAACGCAGCGTGATGGCGCAGCTGGCGGCTGCCGTGTTCGGCGGGGACACACAGATTCTGTTCTATGTGCTGCAGGGTGCGACGGCCGCCGTGCTGCTGCTTGCCGCGAACACGGCGTTCAACGGCTTCCCGCTCCTCGGGTCTGTTCTCGCCCGCGACGGATACGCGCCCAAGTCGCTGTCCACGCGGGGCGACCGTCTCGTGTATTCGAACGGCGTGCTCGTGCTCGGCCTCGGCGCCGTGCTTCTGCTCGTCGCGTTCCAGGCAAGCCTCACGCACCTCATCCAGCTCTACATCATCGGTGTTTTCGTCTCGTTCACGCTCGGCCAGACCGGCATGGTGAAACACTGGCTTCGGACGCTGCGCGAAGGGGCGCCGAACCGCCGGCAGATCATCCGCAGCCTGTCCATCAACTCGTTCGGCGCGGTGCTCACCGGCACCGTTCTCCTCGTGGTTACCGTGACGAAGTTCACCCACGGCGCGTACATCGTGTTTGTGATCGGACCCATCCTGTATGTGCTCATGCTCGGGGTGAACCGCTACTACCGAAATGTCGAACGCGACCTCACCGTGGACGACACCACGGTGTTCGGGTCCAGCGGCGACCACGCCATCGTGCTCGTCGGCAGGATGCAGAAGCCGACCCTGAAAGCGCTGGACTACGCGATTGCGGCGCGGCACGAAAGCCTCGAAGCGGTGCACTGCTCCATCGACGACGAGCAGACCGCGCAATTGAAGAAGCAGTGGAAGAAGATGAACATCCAGGTCCCGTTGAAGGTGATCCAGTCGCCCTACCGGGACATCAGCTTCCCTCTCATCAAATACATCAAGAGGCGGCGCAAATCCCACGGTGCCGAGGTCGTCACGGTGTACATGCCGCAGTTCATCGTCGGACACTGGTGGGAGAACCTCCTCCACAATCACAAGGCACGCCGCATCCGCCACAAACTCATGCTCACCCACGGCGTGACCGTTGCCCTCGTGCCGTGGCTGCTGGACTCCTCCCAGGCGCTGTACAAGAAGCCGGGGCGGCCGCTGCCCGGACAGGAGCGCAGGGGCGAGCCGGTGCGACGAGCGGTGGTCCGCAAGCCGCTTCCGCCCGCGAGAATCTCCCGACGGAAACAAAGCTGAGTGAAGCCGCTCATCGCTGTGCTCGTGGGCGGGATCGTCGGCACCGGCCTTCGCCTGCTCGCCGACACGCTCATCCCGAACACTGAGACCGGATTTCCGTTCGGCACGCTCCTCGTCAATGTGCTCGGATCGTTCGCGCTGGGGCTTCTCGTTGCGCGGTTCTGGTCGGGTACTCCGCCGTGGCTGAAGGCCGGGCTCGGCACCGGCCTGATCGGATCGTTCACGACGTTCTCCGCCGTCATGGTGTCCCTCGTCGCGCACGGCGCGCACGAGCTGTGGCTGCTCGCGGTGGTCTACTTCGTGATCACGCTCGTTCTCGGATTCGCGGCCGCCGCCATCGGATTGCGGGTCGGCCGCGTCACGACCCCCATCGACTGGGTGGACGAATGAGCCCCGCCATCATCATCGTCACGCTTTTCGCCGGCGGCGTTGCGGCCACGCTCCGGTATGCGTTGTCCGTCGCACTCGCGGGGCCCTCTCGAGCCGAAGAGTTTCCATGGACCGTGCTCATCGTGAACGCCATCGGTTCCGGCATCGGCGGCGTCGCGCTCGGGCTCGCCCATCTCGGCGGATTGTCGACTGACCTGCAACTCCTCATCCTGACCGGGGTGTGCGGCGGTTTGACCACGTTCAGCACGTTCAGCGTCGAAACCATCCAGCTCGTCACGCACGGACGCTGGCGCTCCGCCGCCATCAGCGTCGGCGCGAACCTCGTGGCGGGTTTCGGCGCGTGCAGCCTCGGCTACGTTGTGACGCTGGGCCTCGTCGGCTAACCCTTCTCCGCGCCCTCCGTCGTGCTCATGATCTTCCGCTGGAAGATGAAAAACAGCACCGCGACCGGCACGGTCATCAACACCGCTGCCGCAAGTTTGAGCGGGAACTGGTTGCCGCTGCCCAGCTGGCCGGAGAACAGGGATGCCACACCGGTCGTCAGAGTGTTGAGGTCGGTGCTCTGCCGGGAAATGATGAAGTGCGCGAACTCGTTCCAGGACCCCTGAAAACTCAGGATGAACAGGGTGACGAGTGCCGGACGCGCCATGGGCAGCACAATCCTCCAGAAGGTCCGGAATATCCCCGCACCATCGATTCTCGCGGCCTCCTCGATGCTCACCGGGATCGATTCGAAGAACTGCTTCATGATGAAGATTCCTGCGGCGTCCACGAGCAGCGGGATGATCATGCCCGCATAGGTGTTGTAGATTCCCAGCTCCTTGATCATGAGGAACCGCGGAATGAGCAGGACCACGTTCGGCACGGCCATCACGGCGATGAGGCCCGCGAACACGGCATTGCGGCCGCGGAACTGCAATCGGGACAGCGCGTAACCGGCGAGAGAATCCAAAAACACCCGCCCCAGCGTCACAATGACGGCGACAATCATCGAGTTCATCGCCCACAGCGGCAACGGGACCTGGGTGAACAGGCGCTCGTAGGCAGCGAACGACCAGGTTTGCGGGAGCAGCGACAGCGGATTGTTCGTCGCATCCGCATCCGTCTTGACGCTTCCGGCGAGGGAAAGGAGGAACGGATAGATGTAGATGAGCGCCAGAATGACGAGCATCAGGTAGCTGGCGATGGCGCTCGCGCGAAGCTTCGTCATATCGACTTCCCCTTCGCCAGCTCCGCCTGCGTGGCGATTTCACGTCTCATCGTCTTGTCGAGCCTGTCGCCCTTGCGCCGATCCCGGAGGACGTAGCGCTGCAGAAGGGTCAGCGCGACGATCAGCAGGAAGAGCAGGAACGCCATCGCCGCCCCTTCGCCCCAGTTGAGGCCCTTGAACGAGGTCTGATACGAGAGGTAGGCAGGCGTGAGGAGCGTCTTCCCCGGTGCCCCGCCGCCGGTCAGGTAAATCTGGTCGAACAATTGCCACGTGCCGATGAGCCCGAGCGTGATCACGGTGAACAGCGTCGGTTTCAGCATGGGCAGGGTGATGGAGAAAAATTTTCGGAACGGACCGGTGCCGTCCATGAGCGCCGCCTCGTCAATCTCCGAACCGATGCTCTGCAGGCCGGCGAGGAAGATCAGCATGAACGTGCCCGAGGTCGTGAAAATCGCGAGGGTAATGAGCATGCACATGGCCACGGACGGACCAGCCAACCACTCCCACCAACTGATCCCGAGCGGCCCGGCTGCCGCCAACGGTGCGGGAGCCGAGTTCACGCCGAAAAGTTTGAGGAAATTGTGGATCACGCCGCTGGGGTCCGCCAGCCAATTCGGGCCGTTGATCCCCAGCCAGCCGAGAAGGGCGTTGATCGCGCCGGACGCCGAAAACAGGAAGATGAAAATTCCGGTGATGGCGATCGAACTCGTCACCGAGGGGAAGTAGAACGCGGTGCGGAAGAACCCCCGCGCTTTCAGGATGCGCCGATTCACCTGGACGGCCAGGAACAGCGCGAGCGCCGTCTGCAGCGGCACCACGAGAATCACGTAGTAGAAGTTGTTGCGGATCGACGTGCCGAAGTCGCGTTGCGACAGCCCTGGGTCGACCAACAGCTTCTCGTAGTTCTTCGTTCCGACGAAGCTCGTGTTGCCGCTGAGCGGTGACCCTAGGCCGTTCCAGTCGCTGAAGCTGACCCACAGGGCGAGCAGGATCGGCAGTACGAGGAACAGTCCGATGATGATGAGCGCGGGCGAAATGAACAGCCAGCCCCGGCTGGCCTCCCCACCGCGAATTCCCTTCGCCATGTTCTGCTCCCTGGGATGTTCGGTCCGGATGCCGCTCAGGTAGCGGCATCCGGACCGAGGTGCTACTTCGAGTTAGCCTGATCCAGCGCCGCCTGCAGTGTTGTCTGCAGAGAAGCGAGGATAGCCTTCGCGTCTCCTCCGATCAGGTTCGCAAGCTGCGAGTTGAAGTCGGAGATGACCGTTGCCGAGCCGGCGAAGTTCACCGGGCTCACCGCGTAGTCATTGCTCTTCACGAAGGAGGCGTTCTCCGGGAACTTCGTCGCGTACTGCTTCGCCGCGGACTCGGTCGAGGGGATCACGCCGAAGGCGTCCGCGAACTTCAGCTGCTGCTCGTCGCTGGTCAGGAACTTCACCAGATCCACCGCGGCAGCGGTCGTCTTCGAGCCTGCCGGGATGCCCCAGCAGTTCGTGAACGTGAACGTCGACTTTCCGCCCGGCCCTGCCGGCAGTTCGACCGCCTGGTAGTGCGTGTCGGGGAAGTCGCCCTTGATGCCCTTGATCCACGGTCCCTCGATGACCATTGCCGCCGCGCCCTTGCCGAGAGCTTCACCGGACCAGCCGGAATTGATCTCGGACGGGAACTTCAGCACGCCGTCATCGTGGAGTTTCTGGATCTCCTTCAACCCGGCAAGGTTCTCCGGAGTGTCGGCCGTCACCGTCTTGCCGTCGGAGCTCACGAGCGACCCGCCGGCCTGGCTCATGAAGACGCCGACCCGAGCGTACTCGAGCCCGAAGGAAAGCCCGGCGACCTTGTCGGTCGTGAGCTTCTTCGCCACCGACTCGAGCCCTGCCCAGTCCTTCGGGTAGTCCGCATCGGTGAGGCCAGCAGCCTTCCACATGTCCGTGTTGATGATGAGGCCGAGCGTGGAGAAGTCCTTCGGGGCACACGTGAACGTACCCTTGTAGGTGAACGTGTCCTTGAGCGACGGGTAGAAGTCGCCCGCGTTCGGCAGGTCCTTCGCGTACGCGTCAAGGTACTTGTTCTGCGCGTAGGTTCCGAACTGGTCCCAGCCCATGTAGAAGATGTCCGGAGGCGTGCCGCCGGCAAATCCCTGGCTGAGCTGTTGCGTGAGGTCGCTCGCGGCGACCACTTCGACGGTGTTTCCGCTCGTCTTTGCCCACGCATTCGCCGCCGCCTGGACCGCGTTCGTCTCCGCGTCGCCGCTGGAGCCGATCAGCATCGTGAGTTTCTGACCGGTGGTGACGCCGGGGGTTGTCGTCCCCCCGGAGGAGCAGGCAGCAAGACCCGCGACGAGGGCGACCGCCGCGAGGCCGGCGCCCAGTTTCTTCGTGTTCATAGTTGTCCTACCTTTCATTGTGATTGCCGGCCACAGGGGACCCGGAAGTCTCGACGCGCGCCAATTGTGTTGGGGTACGCGCGACGAGAGTTGGTGTGAGCAGCCGATACAGCGGGTCGGTTGCCGAGTGGATGCGAGAGACGATGGTGCTGCCGGATGTCCCGAACAGCAGTTCGAGTGCGCTTTGGGCGACAAGGTCGAGCGGCTGGTCCACACTCGACAAGCCCACGGCAGCGGCGACGGGCGTGTTGTCGTATCCGATGACGGTAAGCTCTCCCCGGCCGATTCTCGCCGCCGCCATCATCGCGCCGAGCGCGAGGGAGTCGCTTGCGCAGACCAGGGCGTCCGGTGGGGTGGGCAGCCCGAGGAGGTGCAGCGCGGCAGCGTTTCCCTGAGGCACGCCGTCCACGACCGCGAGCGAGAGCGCGTCCAGCTCCGCACCGTCGAGCCCGAGGTGCTGTGCGGACTCTGCGGCCCAGCCTGCTCTGCGTTCGAGCGCCGTCGTGGATTCGTCGGCGAAGCCGATGTAGCCGACCCGGCGCGCGCCTCCGGCGATCGCATGGCTCGTCGCCTGCTGCGCGCCGCTGAAGCCATCGACGTCGACCCAGGGGTGAATGGGGTCGCCACGATCGTCCGCGCCCGATGGCCGGCCGAACGTGACGAAGGGGAAGTCATGCTCAAGCAGCCAGGCCGTGCGAGGGTCGTCGTGCACGGTTGAGGTCAGAACGAACGCGTCGACATCCGCACCGTCGCGAAGCCGACTGAATTCGTCGATCTCGCCGTCCGGGCCCTGCGCCGTGAACAGCATGATGCGCAGATCGCGTTCTGCGGCCTGCTCGGTGAGCGCGTGCAGGAATCGGTCCAGGAGCGACCCGGAGATCCCGTTGGTCATCGGGTCGAGGCGAACCCCGATGGTGGAGGACTTTCTCGTGCGCAAACGCCGCGCTGAGGCGTGCGGGCGGTAACCGAGTTCCGCGATTGCCGCCTTCACCCTGGTCATCGTGTCGGGCTTCACGATTTGCGGCGAGTTGAGGACGTTGGAGACGGTTTGCCGGGAGACACCGGCGGCCCGCGCAACATCCTCCACCGTGGGGAGCTGTCCCATTGCGCCTCCTCATCCTTGAGATTTGATCGTTCAAGTCATCGCGTCGACGGGGGAACCGTCATTTCAGCGTGGATTTTGTTTGATCGTTCAAATTCTTGGTGTTACATTACCTCAAGCGAGTCGAAAGTCAATGACTTTTCTGCCAGAGACGGTTGACCGACAACCACACGACACGAGCGAGGAGCAGCGAAAGTCGCATGTCAGCACCGTTGCAGCCCCTTCTCCACAACGAACTTGTCGTGCTTCGAGCCCCCACCCAGGCGTGGTCCTCGCGCGACGGCTCCCTCGGCACCGCTCCCATCCATGGGCTCTACTTCTCGGATGTTCGGGTGATCTCGCGCCTGGCCGCGCAGGTCGGGGGCGCCGACGGCGAACACATCGCGACCGAGATTCTCGGCGCCGACTCCATGACGTTCGTCACGCTGCTGCGCCATCTCGATGATCGCGCCGCAGACCCCAAAGTGCGCCTCAATCACACCCGGACGGCGACCGCGACCACCATCCGCGAAACCCTCACGGTGTCGTCGCACCTCGACACGCCCATCACGACGGATGCCGTGGTCACCCTCGCCGCCGATCTCAGCGAAATGGACGGGGTCAAGGCTGGCATCGGCGAACCGGCCAGACCGTCCGTCGACGTGCTCGGCACTTCCGCAACGTGGTCGAACAGCTCGGTGCACGCTCGGCTGGACGCTCCCGGTTCCCTCGTGCAGGTGTCCGAGGAACGAATCGAGCTTTCCTGGCCCCTGGAGGTTCCACCGCACGGCGAAGCCAGCGTGACCTGGACGATCACGGCTTCGGACGAGCAGGCCGTGGTCATCGGGGTCGAGTCGCCACCACGCTGGTCGATGCCGGTCGTCGACGCCGATGACGACCGGCTGCCTCGCTGGCTCGACACCGCCCTCGGTGATCTGGACGCGCTGCGCATGGCCACGGTCGCCGAACCCGACCTCGTGTTCCTCGCCGCCGGTGCACCCTGGTTCTTCACGCTGTTCGGGCGGGATTCCCTCTGGGCCGCACGATTCATGCTTCCCCTCGGAACCGAACTCGCGCACGACACCCTGCGCGTGCTCGGCGGGCTGCAGGGAACCGATGACGTCGCGGCGAGCGCCGAGCAGCCGGGCAAGATCATGCACGAATTGCGCAGGGAAACCCTGCACATTCCGGATGAGGCGATTGCGCTTCCCCCGCTCTACTACGGCACCGTCGATGCCACGGCACTGTGGGTGTGCCTCCTGCACGACGCCTGGCGGTGGGGGCTCGCCGACGAGCACGTACGCGAACTTCTGCCGAACCTCGTCGCTGCGCTCGGCTGGATGCGCGACTACGGCGATGCGGACGGCGACGGCCTGCTCGAATACATCGACCACACCGGGCACGGCCTCGCGAACCAGGGCTGGAAGGACTCGGGCGACTCCGTGCAGTGGCGCAGCGGCGCGCTCGCCGAGGGCCCCATCGCGCTGTGCGAAGTTCAGGCTTACGCGTACGAAGCGGCGACGCACGGCGCAGACCTGCTCGAGCACTTCGGACTCGACGGCGCGGCGCAGTGGCGCGCCTGGGCATCCGCGCTCAAGGCGAAGTTCCACGAGACGTTTTGGATCGCGTCCCCGGACGGCGACTACCCCGCGATTGCGCTGGATGCAGCGAAGCGGCCGGTCGACACGGTCACCAGCAACCTCGGCCACCTGCTCGGCACCGGGCTTCTCGACGAGCGGCAGGCCGGGCTCGTCGCGCGGCGGCTCGTGTCGCCTGAGCTGAATTCGGGATTCGGGCTGCGAACCATGTCCACCGATTCCACCGGATACTGGCCACTGAGTTACCACGGAGGCAGCGTCTGGACGCACGACACCGCGATCGCCATCGCGGGGCTGGTACGCGAAGGGCACGCAGCTCAGGCCTCATCCCTGATCTCCGGGCTCCTTTCGGCGGCGAACGGATTCGACTTCCGGATGCCCGAGCTCCACTCCGGGGACACGGCGACGCGACTGGCCGTCCCGGTCCCGTATCCGGCGGCATGCCGCCCGCAGGCGTGGTCGGCCGCCGCGGCCGTCTCCGTACTCTCCAGCATTCTCGGCCTCGAGGCGAACGCCCAGGAGGAGGTCCTGCGCGTTTCGCCGTCGGGGATGGTCGGCCTCCTCAACGTTTCCGGAATCCGGTTCCGGGGCTCGCCGGTGTCCATCCGGGTCACTCCGGACGGGGAGGTTGCTGCGGCGTCCGGCGCCACCATCGACGTGCGGTGACACCGCCGCCAACTCGGTGATCATTCTGGCGATCCGGCGGCTAGATTCGAGTCATGAGCTATGACATCGACGCGGTTCGCGCAGACTTCCCCGCACTCGTGAACGGATCCGCCCACTTCGACGGCCCGGGCGGAACCCAAACTCCGCGGCAGGTGATCGACGCGATCTCCGCGACGCTGAGCTCGCCCCTCTCGAACCGCGGGACCGTGACGGCAGGCGAAGCGAACGCCGAGAAGACGGTCGCGGATGCCAGGGCGGCCATCGCGGACCTCGTCGGCGGCGAGGCGGGCGGCGTCGTCTTCGGCCGGAGCGCAACCCAGCTCTGCTACGACTTCTCGCGGTGGCTCTCGCGGTCGTGGACAGCGGGGGACGAAGTCGTCGTTACCCGCCTTGACCACGACTCGAACGTCCGCCCGTGGGTGCAGGCGGCCGAACGCGCGGGTGCCACCGTGCGCTGGCTCGACTTCGACCCGGCAACTTCCGAGCTCGACGACATCGGCACCGTCCTGTCCGACCGAACGAAACTCGTCGCCGTGACCGCCGCATCCAACCTCATCGGCACGAAGCCGCCGGTCGCCTCGATCGCCGCGCAGGCACACTCCGCCGGCGCTGTGGTCTATGTGGACGGCGTGCACTTCACCGCACATGCCGCGGCGGACATGAACGCGCTCGGCGCCGACTTCTACTCGTGCTCGCCGTACAAGTTCCTGGGCCCGCACCTCGGCGCGCTCACCGCCTCGCCGGCGATGCTCGAGTCACTCCAGCCCGACAAGCTGCTCCCGTCCACCAACGAGGTGCCCGAACGGTTCGAGTTCGGAACGCTTCCCTACGAGTTCCTGGCCGGGGTGGCCGCGGCGGTCGACTACCTGTCGACGATCGGCGGTGAGCGCGGGGGAGCGAAGCCCGCGGGTGCGCCTCGCCGCGGCCAACTCGTCGACGCGTTCTCGCGCCTCGAAGAACACGAGGATGCGCTGCTGGCTCGACTGGAGAGCGGTCTCGCGGAGCTGCCCGGAGTTGTGGTGCATTCCCGCGCGGCACATCGCACGCCGACGCTCCTGCTCACGTTCGCCAGTCGGGACGTGTCGGACGCCACTCGCTTTCTCGCCGCCCGCGGCGTGGACGCGCCGTCGTCGAACTTCTACGCGCTGGAGGCGAGTCGGCGGCTCGGGCTCGCCGACGACGGCGGTCTGCGGGTCGGCCTCGCCCCGTACACGAACAGCGACGACGTGGACAGGCTGCTCGCCGGCCTCGCGGAATTCCTCTCGGCGTGAGCGGATCCGTCAGAGGTTGCTGAGGGTCGCAATCACCTGACGGGCAATCTGGCGCCCCGCACGATTCGCGCCGATCGTGCTCGCCTGCGGTCCATACCCGGCAAAGAATATTCGGCTGTCCTTCCAGGACGAACCATCGCCGACGGTGACGCCGCCCTCCTTCTCGCGCAGCTTGAGCGGCGCGAGGTGCCGCAGCTCCGGCCGGAACCCCGTGGACCACAGAATCGCATCCGCTTTCTGGAATGTTCCGTCCTCCCACCGCACGCCGTCCGGCTCGATGGAGGCGAACATCGGCTTCGCGACGAGAAGGCCCCGGTCGATCGCCGCCTGGATGCGACGCGTGCGCGGAACCCCGGTGCCGCTCACGATGCTGGGAAGCGCCCGCCCGGCCCTCGCCGCCTCATCCTGTTTGGCCACCGATGATTCGCGGGCCTCAAGGTTCAACTCGCTCTCGTCGAGGAACTCGATCGGTCGCCGGCTCACCCACGCGACCTCCGCCCCGACATCCTCCAGCTCGAGGAGAAAACCGATTGCGGAGGTTCCGCCGCCGACCACGACCACCTTCTTGCCGCGGAACTCCTCCGCGGAGGTGTAATCACTCGTGTGCACGTGCCGTCCCGCAAACGAATCGAGCCCCGGATACCACGGGATGAACGGTGACCCCCACGTGCCGGTCGCATTCACGAGCACGTCGGTGAGGAGTTCGTGGCGTGCGCCCTGGCCATCCGTGTACTCGACGGCGAGATCCAGTCCGCGGTTGGACACCGAACGCACGTTCGCGGGTCGCACGATCCGCAGGTCATAAAACTCCTCGTATTGCCGGTAGAAATCGGCGACGACCTCCTTTGCCGGCAGCGTCCGGTCCGCGTTCTCGAAAGAGATTCCGAGCGCGTCCATGCCGGGCAAATCGTTGATGCGGTGCGCTGAACCCACGCGCAGCGCCTCCCAGCGAAGCTGCCATGCGCCACCGGTACCCGGCCCGCGATCGAACGCGACAAAGTCCGTCCCGGGCTCCAGTCCCAGCCGCTTCAGGTAGAACGACACGGAAAGCCCCGCCTGCCCACCACCGATCACGACGACCGAAGGGTGGGAAGGAGTGACGCTCACACCGTTACGTTACTCGGACTCCGACAGGGCACCGCCATGTACCGGCCTCATGCTAAAGTTGGCAGTTAGTTTTGCAATCCTTGTAGGCGAGTTCTGAGCACCATCGTGTGTACTCAGTCTGGAATCGTAAAGGGGGTAACCCGTGGGACGTGGTCGCCAGAAGGCAAAGCACACCAAGGTTGCCAGAGAGCTGAAGTATTTCAGCCCGAACACCAACTACGACGCGCTCGAGCGCGAGCTCACCCATGCCGAACAGAACGAGGCGATGGAGAAGTGGCCCGAATACAGCCACGCCGGTGAGGACACCGAGCAGGGCGGCGGCACGCGCGCCTGACTTGAGGCTCTCGCGGCTGTTCGCGGCATGACTGCCGTCAGGTGAGGTAGCTGCCGATCAGGCGGACGGCACCGCCGGTGACCCCTTTGGCACCCTGCTCGAACCCATCGAGATCGCGTGCGGCCAGGGACACCGTTCCCACCGGCCAGGTCCGGATGCCGTCGGCAGTCAGCTGCCGGATGATCGCCTCTTCAGCTGCCGGATCCACCACGGCGATCATGCCGATCCCGAGGTTCCAGGTGCCCTCCGCAGACTCGAGTGTGGTGCCGGCCAGCTCCGACAGGACGCGGAACACCGGGTCGGGCGACCATGTGCCGCGGTCCACTTCGGTCCAGCTTCCCACCGGGAGCACGCGCGCGAGGTTCGCGGCGATGCCACCACCCGTGACGTGGCTGAGTGCGTGCACACCGCCCGGCGAGCGCTCCAGGACGCGCAGCAGCGCGGACGTGTAGAGGCGGGTGGGCTCGAGGAGCACCTCGCCGATCACGCCGCCGAACTCCTCCGAGACATTCGTGTACGCGATCTTCCGCTCCGCGAGGATGTGCCGCACGAGGGAGAACCCGTTGCTGTGCAGGCCGGAGGAGGCGAGGGCGAGAACGAGGTCGCCGTCGCGCACGCGATCGGGCCCGAGCACGGCATCCGCTTCCACCACGCCGACCGCGGCGCCGGCCACATCGTAGTCGTCCGGCCCGAGCAAACCTGGGTGCTCGGCGGTCTCGCCGCCGACGAGCGCCGTGCCGGTGGCGGAGCATGCCCGCGCGATCCCCGCGACGATGTCCGCGATGCGTTCGGGCACGACCCGGCCGCACGCGATGTAGTCGGTCATGAACATCGGTCGAGCGCCGACCACGACAATGTCGTCGACGACCATGCCGACGAGGTCCTGGCCGATCGTGTCGTGCCTGTCGAGCGCCTGCGCGATCGCGACCTTCGTTCCGACGCCATCCGTCGACGAGGCGAGCAGCGGATGCCGGTAGCTGGTGAGCGCCGACGCGTCGAACAGCCCGGCGAACCCGCCGACGCCGCCGAGCACCTCGTGCCCGTGCGTTTTCGCCACGGCCGCCTTCATCAACTCGACCGCTAAGTCGCCGGCGCGGGTATCCACCCCCGCTGCCGCGTACGCGTCACTCATCATCCACCCACCGCCGTCCCGCGAGTGTGCAGTTGTGGCTGCTTTGAGCCCAGCAGAACGACCACAAGTGCACTTTCGCGGGATCTGTGGAACTCACTCCTGCCGCCCGGGGTCGCCGAAGACGGGGGTGAGTTCGCGCGCGGTCTGGTCGCCCTCGAGGAGGTTCTTGCCGATCAGGTGCGCCTCCGGCAGCGGGATCGGATACTTCCCCGTGAAACACGCGGTGCACAGGTTCGAGCGCGGCTGCTCGGTGGCTGCGATCATGCCGTCCTCGGAAAGGTAGCCGAGGCTGTCGGCGCCGATCGTCTGGCAGATCTCGTCGTTCGTGAGGCCCGTCGCGAGCAGCTCGGCGCGGGATGCGAAATCAATGCCGTAGAAACACGGCCAGGTGATCGGCGGGCTCGAAATCCGCACGTGCACTTCCGCAGCGCCCGCCTCCCGCAGCATCGCGACGAGCGCGCGCTGCGTGTTGCCGCGCACGATCGAATCGTCCACGACGATAAGCCGCTTGCCCTTGATCACATCGCGCAACGGGTTCAGTTTGAGCTTGATTCCCCGCTGCCGGATCGTCTGCGACGGCTGGATGAACGTGCGCCCGACGTACGCGTTCTTCACGAGGCCCTGCCCGTACGGGATGCCGGACGCTTCCGCGTATCCGATCGCCGCCGGCGTTCCCGACTCGGGGGTAGGGATGACGAGATCCGCCTCCACCGGATGCTCGGCTGCGAGCCTCCGACCCATGTCGACGCGGGCTTCGTGCACCCCGCGCCCGGCGATCGTCGTGTCCGGCCTGGCCAGATAGACGTACTCGAAGACGCACCCGGCGCGCTTCTCCGGAGCAAATCGCTGCGACCGCAGACCGTTCTCGTCGATCGCGATGAGTTCGCCGGGCTCGACCTCGCGAACGAATGCGGCGCCGACGATATCCAGTGCCGCCGTCTCGCTCGCGACCACCCAGCCGCGCTCAAGCCGCCCGAGCACGAGCGGGCGCACGCCTTGCGGGTCCCGCGCGGCATACAGCGTCGTCTCATCCATGAAGACGAAACAGAATGCCCCCTGCAGAAGGGGAAGCACTTCCATCGCCGTCGCTTCGAGGGTGCGGTCGAGGTCGCCGGTGAGCAGCGCGGTCACCACGGCCGTGTCCGTGGTGTTGCCGCGGGCGATCTCCCCGTCAAGTTCGGGATGCCGCTCCCGCACGAGATTCAGGAGCTCCACGGTGTTCGTCAGGTTGCCGTTGTGGCCCAGCGCCACGGTGCCACCGGCCGTGCGCCCGAGCGTCGGCTGAGCGTTCTGCCAGCTCGACGAGCCGGTCGTCGAATACCGCGTGTGGCCGACGGCCAGGTGGCCGACGAGGGTATTCAGGGAGGATTCGGTGAACACCTGCGACACGAGGCCCATGTCCTTGTAGACGAGGATCTTCGATCCGTCGCTCGTGGCGATGCCCGCCGACTCCTGGCCGCGATGCTGCAACGCGTACAGTCCGAAATAGGTGAGTTTGGAGACCTCTTCGCCCGGCGCCCACACGCCGAACACGCCGCACGCATCCTGCGGCCCCTGCTCGCCGGGGAGCAACTCGTGACCTAGCCGACCATCGCCACCGGCCAAAACTTGGCCCCTATCTTTCGTTGCGCTGTGCGCTGTGGTCTGAAGAATTGTCGCCTGATTGCGCGTGTTCGTCGGCGTGCACCGCCAGTTTACCCGCGATCACGGTGACGGCCCTGCGGCTTGCGCGGGCGTCGAGGGCGATCGCGATCAGCGCGCCCACCGCGCATCCGATCGGAATTCCGAAGAGCGAAAAGTAGCCGAGCGACGCGGCGAATCCGACCGCGGGGTCTGCCGGATACAGCGAAGTCAGGATGAGGGTCGCCAGAAAGCCGAGGAGCGCCCCCGCGACGACGAACACGGCAAGTTTCGGTGCGCGCCGGATGGTCACCGTCGTGCGCTCCTCCTCGCCAGCGTCGTTCGGGGTCATGCTCCTATTGTCGCGCATTCCATTCGAGCGGGAGGACGTCGGCGAGGTCTGCGCGCGTTCCGGATGCCGACACCCGGCCGGCGCCCACCGCATCCGCCCAGGCGAGAGCGCCGGTGGCCAGCGCGAGCCAGGTTTCCGCATCCATCTCGACGACGTTGGGCGGGGTGCCGCGAGAGTGGTTCGGACCCTCGATGCACTGCACGGCGCCGAGCGGCGGAACCCGGACTTCGACCGTGTTTCCCGGCGCCGCATCCGCGAGCACCTGCAGGAGGTAGCGCACGGCCAAAGCGGTGGCGGCCTCGTCGGTGTCGGTGCCGGATTCCTGGGTGATGCGCACGGCGGCCTGACCGACGATCGCGACGATTCTCGCTTTGCCCATCACTCCACGGTAGCTGAACTCGTGGGCGAAGACGGGCCGGGTAACCTGTGGTGGTGCGAATTCTTCTTCTCGGCTCCGGTGCGCGCGAGCACGCCATCCTCTCCGCGCTGCTCGCCGAGAATGCGGGGCACGAGATCAAGGTCGCACCCGGCAACGCCGGCATCGCCGGGGACGCGGAGACCATCTCCCTCGACCCGGAAAATCCGAAGCTCATCGCCGATTTCGCCGCCGAGAATGGGATCGAACTGGTCATCATCGGCCCGGAGGCGCCGCTCGTCGCCGGCGTCGCGGACGCCGTGCGCAAGCGGCGCATTCCCGTGTTCGGGCCGAGCAGGGCGGCAGCGCAGCTGGAAAGCAGCAAGGCGTTCGCGAAGCGGGTGATGGATGCCGCCGGGGTGCCGACCGGTCGCGCCGCCAACGCGGCCACCATGGACGAGGTGGTTGCCGCGCTCGACGCGTTTGGCGCGCCGTACGTGGTGAAAGCGGATGGCCTCGCCGCCGGGAAAGGCGTTCTCGTCACCCCCGACCGCGCCGCAGCCCTCGCCCACGCCGAGCACTACCTGCAGGTCGGGCCGGTGCTCGTGGAGGAGTTCCTCGACGGGCAGGAAGTGTCGCTGTTCCTCCTCGCCGACGGGTCGAGCGTCGTTCCGCTGTCCCCCGCGCAGGACTACAAGCGCGTCGGCGACGGCGATACCGGACCGAACACCGGCGGGATGGGCGCCTACTCTCCTTTGCCGTGGCTGCCGGACGGGTTCGTGCCGGAGGTCGTGAATTCGGTCGCGCTCCCCGTGATCCGCCAGCTCGCCGAGGAGGGCACGCCGTTTGGCGGCCTGCTCTACTGCGGCCTCATCCTCACCGCACAGGGCGTGCGGGTGATCGAGTTCAACGCGCGATTCGGCGACCCGGAAACGCAAGTGGTGCTGCCTCGGCTCCGCACGCCGTTGAGCGGACTGCTGCTCGCAGCCGCGACCGGTTCGCTCGCCGAACAAGCCCCGCTGGAGTTCTCGGATGACGTGTGCGTCACCGTGGTTCTCGCCAGCGAAGGTTACCCGGCAGGCCCGAAAACGGGCAGGCAGATCTCCGGAATCGAGGCCGCCGCGGCCGTGCCGGGTGTCACGATCCTGCACGCGGCGACGGCCAGGAAAGACAATCAGCTACTCGCCACGGGAGGCCGCGTGCTCAGCGTTGTCGCGCGCGCCCCGGATTTCGCTGAAGCTCGCGCCCGCGCGTACCGTGCCCTGGCCGAGATCCGCCTGGACGGGTCGCACTTCCGCACCGACATTGCCGCGAAGGCCGCCGAATGAACGGCTGGGAGCTGAGCTACTCCGGCAAAGTGCGCGACCTGTACCGGTCCGCTGAGCGGCCGGGCGAGATCCTCATGGTGGCGAGCGACCGGGTCAGCGCGTTCGACCACGTGCTCGAACCCGGCATCCCCGGCAAAGGGGAACTGCTCACGCAACTCAGCCTGTGGTGGTTCGACCAGCTTGTGGGCGTGCCCAACCACCTCGTGAGCGATCACTCGATTCCGGGCGGCGCTGCGAGCCTCCTGCCGCCGGAGTTCGCGGGCCGCGCCATGCTCGTGCGCACGCTCGACATGTTCCCGATCGAGTGCGTCGTGCGCGGCTACCTCGCGGGGAGCGCGTGGGCCGAGTACCAGGCGACGGCGCACGTCTGCGGAATCGAACTCCCGGCCGGACTCACATTCGGCGACCGGCTGCCGCATCCGATTTTCACGCCGGCGTTCAAGGCGCCGCTGGGCGAACACGACGAAAACATCACGTTCGAGCGGGCCGCCGAAATCGTCGGATCGGATGCCGCTGAGTCCCTCCGATCGCTGAGCCTCGACATTTACGTCCGCGCCGCCGCGATCGCCGAAGCGCGTGGCCTCATCCTCGCCGACACGAAGTTCGAGTTCGGGGCCAACCCCGACGGCACGATCACGCTCGCGGACGAGGTGCTCACGAGCGACAGCAGCCGCTATTGGGATGCCGCGGCCTGGGCGGCCGGCGAGCGCAAGGACAGCTTCGACAAGCAAGTGGTGCGCAACTGGCTTTCCGCGAACTGGGACGGCGCCGGAACGCCGCCAAGACTGCCCGACGACATCGTCGCTCTGACGGCTGCCCGCTACCGCGAACTGATCGAGCGCCTCACCACCTGACGGCTTTCATCACTTCTGCCCCACACCCTCCTGAATAATGAACGCGATCGACTAGCGGAGGACGGAGCTCAGCAGCAGGCTCGTCTCCGTGTTCACGACGCCCTCGATCGAGCGGATGCGCCCGAGCACGCTGTCGAAGTGGGCAAGCGTCTCCGCGCCCAGCTCGGCGACGAGGTCCCATCCGCCGTTCGTCGTGTGCAGGGATCGGATCTCGGGCAGGCCGCGCAACCGGTGAATGACGTTGTCGGTCGTGCGCCCCTCCACTTCGATGAGCGAGATCGCGCGCACCGCGAGCGGGTCCAGTTCGTCGCGCACGCGCACCGTGAACCCGACGATCGTCCCGGATGCCACGAGCCGCTCGATCCTGGCCGTGACGGTCGCCCGCGCCACGCCCAGAATCCGCGCCAGCTCCGCGACCGGGATCCGTCCGTCCTCGCGCAGCGCGGACAGTAGGCGGCGATCGGTCTCATCCATCACGGTAGTAGCCATACTGCTCAATTGTAGTGACCAGTGTGCACATTGAATGGTCAGATTGTGTGCATTCTCGCCCTTGTCGTTGCATATCGTCCGGTCTTACCGTGAGATCAGAAGCAAGGAGCACGTAATGACCCGATTTGTCGACGTTCACAACATGGTGCGCTGGATCGGCCACCATGGGCCGACCGCCATCATGTCCGGTCTGGTCGGCTACCTGGAGGACGACTTCCGCCGGTGGCCGAAGTTCGACAAATCGCCTAGGGTCGCGAGCCACACGCCGTTCGGCGTCATCGAACTCATGCCGACGAGCGACATGGAAACCTACGGGTTCAAATACGTGAACGGCCACCCCTCGAATCCGGCGCGCGGATTCCAGACCGTGACCGCGTTCGGAGTTCTCGCCGACGTTCAGAACGGTTACCCCACGTTCCTGTCCGAAATGACCGTGCTCACCGCGCTGCGCACCGCCGCAACCTCCGCGATGGTCGCGAAGGCCCTCGCCCGACCCGACAGCCACACCATGGCGCTCATCGGCACGGGCAGCCAGGCCGAATTCCAGTCCTGCGCCATCCGCTCCGAAGTCGGAATCAACACCCTGCGCATTTGGGACACCGACCCGGATGCGATGGCGAAGTTCGTCCGCAACCTCACCCCGCTCGGTTTCGACATCACGGTGGCGAGCTCGGCGACGGATGCCGTCGCCGGCGCCGACGTCGTCACGACCTGCACAGCGGACAAGACGAACGCCACGGTGCTCACCCGCGACATGATTGCGCCGGGAATGCACCTGAATGCGATCGGCGGCGACTGCCCGGGCAAAACGGAACTCGACCCGGCCATCCTCGACGACTCCACGGTGTTCGTCGAGTTCCCGCCGCAGACGCGCATCGAGGGAGAGATCCAGAACCGCGCCGACGACTTCCCGGTCACCGAGTTCTGGCAGGTTCTCACCGGTGAGGCGCCGGGGCGCACCTCCGCCGAGCAGGTGACCCTGTTCGACTCGGTCGGGTTCGCGATCGAGGACTTCACGGCGCTCCGCTACGTTCGGGATTCGGTGGATGCCACCGACTTCTACGAAGACATCGACCTGGTCGCCAACCCGGACGACCCCAAGGATCTGTTCGGTTTCGTCGGCGCTTTCTCGCCGGTAGGAGGTTAGTCATGAGCGCGCAGGCTCCTGAAGCGGTCGTCATGGTCCGGCCGCACCATTTCGATGTGAACCCGGTGACGGCGGCGGACAACGTGTTCCAGTCCGCCGAGCCGAACCAGTCGCCGCAGCGTGCCGCCGCCGCCTACCAGGAGACCACGGCGCTCGCCGAAGCGCTGGAGGCCGCCGGAGTGCGCGTGCACCTGTTCGAGGACGAACGCACCGACCGGCCGGACAGCGCGTTTCCGAACAACTGGCTGTCGACGCACATCGGCGGCCACGTGGCCGTGTATCCCATGTTCGCGCCGAACCGCCGCCTGGAGCGCCGCCAGGACATCCTCGACCTGCTGAAGTCCGCCTACCGCGTGCAGGACATCATCGACTACTCGGGACTCGAAGTGGATGGCCTCTACCTCGAAGGCACGGGGGCGATGGTGCTCGACAACGACGAGCGCGTCGCCTACGTCGCCCGCTCGAACCGCGCGGACCCGATCGCGCTGGAGCGGTTTTGCACGCACTTCGGATACGAGCCGATGGTGTTCGACGCGGTGGATCCGAGCGGAACGCAGATTTACCACACGAACGTGCTCATGTGCATCGCCACCGACTTCGTGCTGGTCGGCACCGCGATGATCAGGCCGGACGAGCGCCGCGACGAGATCTTGGAGCGCCTGAGTGCCAGGGGCCGGGAGATCATCGACCTGAGCTTCGAGCAGATCTGCGACTTCGCCGGAAATGCGATCGAACTGACCGGCACCCACGGGCGCATCCTCGCGATGTCGGGGCGGGCGGAGAGAACCCTCACCGCAGCACAGCGCGCGATCATCGAACGCAGTTGCCGGATCGTCGCCGTCGATGTGCCGACGATTGAACTTTCCGGCGGGTCGGTGCGCTGCATGCTCGCCGGAGTGCACCTCACGCCTCGGCGCAGCGCTGCGGCGCCGTTTCCGTCGTCCGCGGCACCGGGTGCGACGGCGAGCGCCGAACCTTTCGAACACGGCGTGATGAACGCCTCCGCGTGACGGAGTCCGGCACTAATCGACTCAACGTGAACAAGCTCAGCCGCATCGTCGCGATTCCGCTGGCGCCCATCCTGATTGCCCAGTCGCGCAGGCTGCGCCGCGTCATCCCCCGCCTTCCGGATGCCGCACTTCCCTGGACGGGCACGCTCACCGGCCCGAGACCGGTGCGCATCCTCGTTCTCGGGGATTCGACGGCATCCGGCGTCGGCGCTCGAACCCAGGCGAATGCCCTGCCCGGCAATCTCGCGGGCGCGCTCCGCGAACGCTTCGCGCGCGGCAGCTCATGGAACGCGATCGGCCGCAACGGCGCCACCGCGCGCGATATCATCACCGATTACCTCGGCGACGCAACCGCCGACCAGTATGATCTCGTGTTTCTGACGATCGGCGCGAACGATGCGCTCGGGCTGCGCTCCCGCGGCGCGTTCCGCCGCGATGTCCGAACCATTGTCGTCCGGTTGCGGGAGGCGAGCCCGCGAGCGCTCATCCTCGTCTCGCTCATGCCGCGGTTCGACCGGTTCGCGAGCCTCGTGAATCCGGTGAAGTGGAACCTGGCTCTCCACGCCGCAAGCCTCGATGATGCCGCCAGAAAGGGTGTGGCCGGCATGCCGGGGGTGTTCGCCATTCCGAAGCCGGCGCCGTACACCCCGGAGTTCTGGGCAACGGATGGTTTCCACCCGAGCGAGCAAGGGTACCGGGAGTGGGTCGACTTCGCGCTGGATGCGGCCCCGGACGTGCTGCTCGACGAATTCCTCAGCTGAGCGGAATCTCGACCGGTTCCTGGCCCGGCGAGTCGCCGCCCTGAGCCGACCACGCGACCGTTTGGTTCGGTTTCGCAAAGAACAGCACGATGATCGCGCCGAGAAACGCGACCGCGGCGGGCAGCAGGAGCGACTGGGCCATGGCGGAACTGAAGCCCTCGCGCAGGGCCTCCGGCAGCACTCCGCTGGCCTCCGCGCCGCTCGGGGAACTGCCCGGCAGCTCGGCGGCGAGGCGAATCTGCATGAGCGCGGCGATCGCAGCGCTCCCCAGAACGGTGCCGACCTGGCGGGTCGTGTTGTACACGCCGGATCCCGCTCCCGCCTGACGCTGCGGGAGGTTTCTGGTCACCGTCGTGGAGATCGGCGACCACACGCACGCGTTCGCAAGCCCCAGGACGGCGCTCGGCAGCAGAAGCCAGCCGATCCAGATATCCGGCGACATGATCGACGAGTACCAGACGAGGGCCACGGCTAAGAGGATCGCCCCGGTGAAGGCGATGTAGCGCGGATTCACCCGGTCGACGAGCCTGCCGACGGGTTGCGCCAGAGCCGCGTTGATGAGGGCCATCGGCACGAGCATGAGCGCCGATTCGGTGGGGGTGAGCCCGAGCACGAGCTGGAAGTAGAACACGAGCGGGACGGACAGGCTCGTGACGGTGAACCCGACCGTGGAGATCGCGGCGTTCGCGAGGGAGAAGTTCCGGTCGCGGAACAGGGCAAGCGGCAGAAGCGGTTCACGGTTCCTGCCTGCCGCCTGCCACGCGACGAAGATCCCGAGAATCACCACACCGGCGATGATGAGCGACCACACCGAGATCAGCCCGGCGATCGTGCCCCAGTGGTAGCTCTGGCCCTCCTGCAGGCCGAACACGAGCAGGAACATGCCGATCGCGCTCAGGACGACGCCCGGAATATCGAAGTGGTGCGAGTGGATGGGCAGAACGGGCACGAGGCGCCAGCCGAGCACGAACGCCACGACGCCGATCGGCAGGTTGATGAAGAAGATCCACTCCCACCCGAGCGAGTCGACGAGAATCCCGCCGAGGATCGGGCCGACGAACGTCGCAACACCGGCGACGGAACCCCAGATGCCCATCGCGATGCCACGCCGGTCGGGCGGGAAGATCCGCGTGATGACGGCCATCGTCTGCGGGGTCATCATCGCCGCGCCAAAACCCTGCAGCACGCGCGCGGCGATGAGCATGTTGATATCTCCGGCGAATCCGCACCACGCGGAGGCGACCGTGAAGACGACGAGGCCGCTCAGGTACAGCTTCTTCGGCCCGAACCGGTCGCCGAGCCGCCCTGTGATGAGCAGCGGCACGGCGTAGGCGAGCAGGTAGGCGCTCGTCACCCAGATCACCGAATTGATGTCGGTGTGCAGGCCCTCCATGATGCGCGGGTTCGCCACCGACACGATCGTGGTGTCGATCAGGATCATGAAGAAGCCGATGACGAGAGCCCACAGGGCCGGCCACGGTCGGTAGGTTTTCGTCATCGTCTGGTGAATCTACGCCCAGCGTGCGACTTCGCCAAAACGCCCGACCGGTAGACTCGAGGTATTCACCCCGCCGCTTCCGCAGGAGTTCCCCGTGCCGGTCATTGTTGTTGAGGTCATGCCCAAAGCCGAGCTTCTCGACCCGGCAGGCAAAGCTGTCGCCGGCGCCCTCGCCCGCCTCGGATCAACGCCGTTTACTGACGTTCGGATCGGCAAACGATTCGAGCTCACGGTGGATGGCCTCGCGGATGAGGCAGCGCTGAGTGCCGCGCGCGAGCTTGCCGACAGCCTGCTCTCCAACTCGGTCATCGAGGACGTGGTGAGCGTGAGGGTGGCCGACGAATGACCCTCATCGGCGTCATCACGTTCCCTGGTTCGCTGGATGATCGCGATGCGCAGCGCGCCATCCGCCTCGCCGGTGCCGAACCGGTTGCGCTGTGGCACGGCAACCACGACCTTGGGGGCGTCGACGCCCTCGTGCTCCCCGGAGGGTTCAGCTACGGCGACTATCTGCGGTGCGGGGCGATCGCGAGCCTCTCGCCGATCATGAGCGAGGTCATCGACGCCGCGAACGGCGGCATGCCGATCCTGGGCATCTGCAATGGCTTCCAGATGCTCGTCGAGGCCCATCTCCTGCCGGGCGGGCTCGTGCGCAACGACCACGGTTCGTTCATTTGCCGCGACCAGCGCCTGCGCGTCGAGAACAACTCGACCGCCTGGACGAACGGTTTCGAGGCCGGAGCTGAAATCACGATCCCCTTGAAGAACGGCGAGGGCGGGTACATCGCGGATGCCGGCACGATCGCGCGGCTCGAAGGCGAAGGCCGCGTCGTGTTCCGCTACCTCGAGGTGAACCCGAACGGCTCGCTGAACGACATCGCGGGGATCGCTAACGAGCGCGGCAACGTGGTCGGACTCATGCCGCATCCGGAGCACGCGACGGAGGAAGGTTTCGGGCCGGACACTCCCGCCGCCATGCGCAACGGCACGGACGGGCTCACATTCTTCACGAGCGCACTCCGCTCTCTTACACTCGCGTAAACGCCCGCGGATCGCATGCTCGGTGGGGAGTTCTGCAGATCTTGCACCGGCAGGGCTAGAAATCGACCAAGTTGGTGAACTAAGAGGCTCTCGAGGTCTGGGCCGTGGAATCGATGATCTACAGCGACAAGGAGTGAAGGCATGACGAGCTGGCCACCGTCAACCACATTTAGAGAGGCCTCCGCACCCAGAATGACGCCCGTTCGTCACGGAACTCCTCGTCACTCTCGTATCTCGTCTCTCGTCCTAACTATGGACAACTATTGAAAGTTATCTTATATCTTTCTTAGCTAGCATCTTACCCAGCGTGATATTCGCTTTGAGAATACAATGGAGGCGTGGTGGACAACGACAATGACTCCCCAGGGGAAACCCCTCGTCGGAGAGTCAGATCCTCTGAGCAGACTTCATCTGTTGGTGCAGCGCTTTACGACATCGACGCGACTGACCCGACCGGTTTACTCGTCGATCGCGCAGGCCTCGACGCGGAAACGATCGCGCAAATTACTCGTCTGATGAATTCGATGGCCAAAGTGCGCGAGGCCGAAGAAGCGCTGTCTAAGGCGTCTCAGAAGTTCATGCAGCTCAGTCAAATCGAGATGAAGGCCATCCATTTCCTGATCGTCGCCGCGAACCAAAACACTGTCGTCACCCCCGGCGCATTGGCGCAGCATCTCGAAATAACGAGCGCTTCCACCACGAAGCTGCTCGATCGACTAGAGCGAGCCGAACACATTGTTCGCCGCCCCCATCCCACAGATCGTCGTTCGCTCGCGATCAGCGTTACGGAGGAAACCCACGTCGTAGCGAGGGATACGGTCGGGCGCATGCATGCAACACGATTCACGGTAGCCGCCTCCCTCACTCCGGCGGAGCGAGAAATCGTAATCGGTTTTCTCGAAGCGATCGCCGATCGCATGACCATCCGAAGTGAACCTTGGGCCCAAGCAACGGGATCCTACTGATTTCAGACTCTGTCCGCCCTCGACCAGCCGGCCGTGACCCGGCCATCCAAGCTGGTCGTGCATCAGTAGTGTGGTTGAGAGATGACCTTCGGGTATCCGACAATCCGGCACTGTGGGCCGGCATAGAACGAGGCGGCTCTGTCGTCGCGCTATTCGTTCTGGATGAAGAATCTCCCTCGATTCGACCGCTGGGCGGTGCCGCGAAGTGGTGGCTGCACGAGAGTCTGCGCTCGCTCGAGATCTCCCTTTCAGACCTTGGAATTCCTCTGGTACTGCGTCGCGGCCCCGCCGCTACCGTTGTTGCCGATGTAGTCACTGAGGCCCGGGCAACCGCCGTGTTTTGGAACCGTCGATACGGCGCGGCAGAAATGGCCGTCGATGCCATTCTAAAGACGTCGCTCCGCGCGGGCGGTGTTGAAGTGCAGAGCTTTCAAGCATCTGTGCTTTTCGAGCCGTGGACTATCAAGACCGGCAAAGGCACTGCTTACTCCGTCTTCACTCCATTTTGGCGCGCGTGTCGCACCGGTGGGGAGCCCCGTCCGCCGCTTGCCATTCCCAACCACGCACCCGGGCACACTGCCAGGCTCGATTCGGACGACCTTGCTCAGTGGGGTATGCAGCCAACTGATCCCGATTGGGCTGCAGGGTTGCGCACGAGCTGGGTTCCCGGGGAACGAGAGGCCTTTGCGCGGTTGCGCAAGTTCTTGAGCGGCAATCTTGAACAGTATGCGCAAGGGCGAGACTTTCCCGCTGGGCAGCACACCTCTCGGTTATCACCGCATCTTAGATGGGGGGAGCTGAGCGCGCACCAAGTGTGGCACGAGGTGGCGAGTATTCGAACCGGCCTTTCTCCCGCGGCCACCCAGGGTGCATCCAAATTCCTCACTGAACTCGGTTGGCGGGAATTCTCCTGGCACGTTCTCTTCCACTTCCCGGCACTCGCAGAATCCAATTGGCGATCCGAATTTGACGAATTCCCCTGGTCGGAGGCCCCTCACGAGCAGTTGCGCGCCTGGCAGCGCGGTCGCACAGGAATCCCGTTGGTGGACGCTGGAATGCGCGAGCTGTGGAATACCGGCACCATGCACAATCGGGTCAGAATGGTTGCCGCCTCATTCCTTACCAAAAACCTGCTTATCGACTGGCGCAAAGGCGAGCAATGGTTTTGGGACACCCTCGTCGATGCCGACGCCGCAAGCAACCCCTTGAACTGGCAGTGGATTGCCGGATCGGGCGCAGACGCCGCACCGTATTTTCGCATCTTCAACCCTGAGCTTCAGGCCAGGAAGTTCGACCCGCACGAAGCCTATATTCGCGAACATGTTCCGGAGTACGGATCAGTCGACTACCCAAAGCCGATCGTGGATCTCGCTGAATCGAGACGCGAAGCCCTGGCGGCGTACCGATACGTGATCGAGCAATCTTCTTATGGTAAAGATAATACTGCTTAGGCTATACTTATCTTTGTCTAGTGAAATTCGGCTCTCCGGCGAGCTGTGGTAGTTCACAAGGCCCACAGCGAATACACCGATCGGAGCACAAATGACGAAGCAACATTCCACGCCGCTTCTCGTTGACATTGCCGGGTACCGCAACGTCACGGAACTGCTCACGCGTCGCGCAACACAGGCTCCACTTCATGTCGCTTTCGAAGTGCCGCCAGCTTCTGGCATCCTCGACGAACAGTGGCGACCGGTGTCGACGATGGAATTCCTTGCCGAGGTTTCCCGTCTCGCAAAGGGCTTCATGGCGGCAGGGGTAAAAGAGGGCGACGCTATCGCCATCATGTCAGCAACCCGCTACGCGTGGGCTTTGGTCGACCTTGCCGCATGGTTCGCAGGTGCCGTAGTCGTGCCGATCTACGACACCGCCTCACCTACCCAAGTGGCAGCGATAGTGCGAGACGCGAAGGTGAAACTTGGCGTAGCAGGCAATGCCAGCCAGGTGCTGCTTCTCCAGCAGGCGTTTCTCGATACGAGTACGCCCACGTTGGGCGTGTGGGCAATGGATTCGCTGGATGGCCACCCCGACGTTCCGACCATCGCCGACCTCAGCAAGCGTGCCCGCGAGGTAAGCGATGAGGTTTTGGAACTCCGCCGGCTCGCCGCGGCACCCGACTCGCCAGCAACCATCGTCTACACGTCAGGCACAACCGGCGAACCCAAAGGCGCCGTTCTCACGCACCGAAACTTTCTTGGGCAGGCCCTCAACATCGCCGCGGCGTACGGCGAAGTGGTGCATTCCGGCGGAAACACCATCATCTTCCTGCCACTCGCCCACGTGCTCGCCCGCGGGTTGCAGTTAATCTGCCTGGCCAGCGGCATGCGTATCGCGCACCTCTCCGACCCGGCCGAGGTGGTGGCAACGCTTGGTGTATTGAAGCCCACGTTCCTCGTGGTTGTTCCGCGCGTTCTCCAAAAAGTTCAGGCCGCCGCCGCCCAGAAAGCCCGCGCGATGCACCTCTCGCGATTGTGGCGCGCCGCGTGCTCCACGGCAATTGAGTGGGGCACCCCTTTGGAAGCCACGGATGCCGGCGGCCCCGAGCGGCCCTCGGCCGGGCTTCGCCTACGCCGCGCTCTTTTCGATCGCCTGTTTTTCGGCAGGCTCCGCGCTGTGCTGGGCGGCCGCATTGACTACATACTTTCGGGCGGGGCGACTCTTGACGCAGACCTCTCCCTGTTCTTCCGAGGCATCGGTGTCCCGATCATCGAGGGATACGGCCTTACAGAGACCACCGCACCATTGACCGGCAACTTGCCGGGAAGCATCCGCTCAGGCACCGTCGGGGCACCGCTCCCCGGGCTTACTGTGCGCATCAGCGACGACGGTGAGGTACTCGCCCGAGGAGTTGGCGTGTTCGCCGGATACCGAAACCCCGAGCACAACCAGGGTGCGTACATCGACGGATTCTTCCGCACAGGAGACCTCGGTCGCCTCGACGACGACGGGCGACTTACGCTGCACGGTCGACTGAAAGACGTGATAGTCACGTCGAACGGGAAAACCGTTGTGCCCACCGTTTGGGAGAACGCCGCCGCTTCGCACCCACTCGTCTCCCATGCCGTGATGGTCGGCGAAGGGAAGTCCTACCTTTCAGCATTGCTTCTGCTGGACCCGGAGGAGGTCGCCGCCTGGTCGCTCAGCTCCGGTATCGAGGTCGGGATCATGGCGAGTACCGGATTTGATGAAGTGACTGATGCGCACTTGCGCTCCGAACTACAAAGCACGATTGATGCAGCGAATGCGCTTGTGTCGCGCAGCGAACAGGTGCGCCGTTTCACTCTTGTTGCCCCTGACCTCAACGACACCACACTCGTCACCCCGACCATGAAGATCAAGCGTCGCGTCGTGCTCGAACGCGGCGCCCTCGTGGTCGACAGTCTTTACCGCTGACTCCTGCAAACCTAAGAAAAGGAATACCTATCCATGTCACGAACCAACCGTTCCGCTGTAGTCACAGTCATCATCGCGCTCATCATTGGCGCACTCGCCGCCTTCGCGGGGTCCCAGGGTAGTGCAACCGTTGGCGGAGTCCCGTTGTTCGTGCTTGCCGTTGCTGCGGCATTCATCATTCAAATCATCATCTTCATTCCGGCGGTGGCTCTACAGTCAGAGAAATTCTTCGACCTGACCGGAGCGAGCACCTTCACGTTGATTTCCATCGCGCTCCTCGTGCTTTCACCCTCCCCGGATTTGCGCAACTGGGTGCTCGCGGCGATGGTGATTCTGTGGGCGGTGCGACTTGGCCCATTTCTCTTTCTGCGCATCCGCAGGGCCGGTGCAGATGATCGTTTCGATGAGATCAAGAAGAACCCTCTCGTCTTTTTCCGGGTATGGATCCTGCAGGGGCTCTGGGTGAGCCTCACCGCATCGGCAGCCTGGATTGCTCTGAGCAGTGAAGCCTCCTCGCGGATGCCGATCGGCTGGCTGGCGATCATCGGGATCATCCTCTGGGTCATCGGAATCACGATTGAGGTTGCCGCTGACCTTCAAAAATCTGCGTTCAAGGCCGACCCAAAAAATAGGGGCACCTTCATTCGCACAGGGCTGTGGTCTCGTTCGCGTCACCCGAACTATTTCGGAGAAATCGTGCTGTGGATCGGGGTACTACTGGTCGCCGCCCCTGTCCTGAGCGGATGGCAATGGATCGCGCTGCTCTCGCCCGTGTTCGTCATTCTCCTTCTGACGCGTGTCAGCGGTGTTCCCATGCTGGAGGAGAAAGCCGACAAGCGGTGGGGAGGGCAAGACGATTACGAGGCCTACAAGAAGCACACCCCCGTGCTCATCCCCCGCCTCACGCCGAGCCCGCGCCGCTCCGGTTAAGGATGCGTTGACCTAGGAGTTAGGACCGTCACCTCGCGGTGCATGGCGTCTCGAGTCAGCGTGTTGGGCAACTCATTCGGCGAAAACATCATTGTGACAAACCCCTGCGACTGGTGCCAGCTGACGTTGTCCAGCAGCGATCCAACGGATGTCATCAACCAGGCGACCGGCAAATTCACCTTCAGCACTCTCGGCACCCACACCATCACTGCACAGCTCAATATGGGCGAGGGCGGCACGAAGACCGCCACCACGACCGTCACAGTGGTTGCCGCGCCAGCGGCCCTTGCCGCGACCAGATACCAGGCAAGTCCGGCCCCGCGGGTTGCACTATTGCTCCTGTTACTCGGAGTTGGCCTGGTGTTGCGTCACCGCTCCTCCCGAGAGGCTTGAACCTACTTCGATAAGGTCGCGGCGGGCAGCTGAATGCGAGTTGTCGGAAGCGCCTCCGGGTGGTTTTTCTGAATCCAGGCGACCAATTCCTCGCGCACCTGGCAGCGCAGCGTCCACACGTCGTCGGAGTCCCGGGCGGATACGGTGCAGCGAACCGTGACATAACCGCCCGTGGCATCCGTCACGATCATTCCCGCCTTCCGCTGGTCCCACAGCTCGGATGCTGAAACGAACTCCAGGAACGTCGACCGCAGTTCCGTCATCGGCACCCGCCAGTCCACGTCGAGGAACACCGTCCCCATGATTTCCGCGCTGTTTCTGGTCCAGGTTTCGAACGGCTTCGTCGTGAAGTAGGTGCACGGCAGGATGAGCCGCCGCTCATCCCAGATGTACACGACCACATACGACAGGGTGATCTCCCCGATCGTGCCGAACTCGCCCTCCACGACCACCACGTCATCCACGCGGATCGCATCGCTGAACACGAGCTGGATTCCGGCCACCAGATTCCCGAGCGTCGATTGCGCCGCAAGACCCGCGACGAGGCTCAGGATGCCGGCGGACGCGAGCACGCTCGTGCCCACTGCGCGCACTTCGGGGAACGAGAACAGGACGACACCGAGTGCGAGAACAGCGATAAGCGCGTTCACGAGCCTTCGCACAAGTTTCAACTGGGTGCGCATCCGCCGGATCTCCGGCACGCTGTCCTGCTCCACCGAGTAGCGGGCGATCATCCGGCCGAACCCGAACGAGGCGAGTCCGGACACGAACCAGGCGCCGACCAACACCGCCACGATCAGGAACACGCGCGACAGCGCCGGCCACCAGGTGTATTCGGCAGGGGCGGTAAAGCCGGCGGCGGTCCAGACTCCGATCACGAGAATGAGCAGGTGCGCCCGCGGGCTCACGCTTACGATGATGTCCCTCAGCCACGGCGTGCGCTTCCCCGCAGTGGCGTTCACGATCCAGGTGATGAGGGCGAGAACGACGTTGGCGATGAGGGCGAGGGCGACAGCGGCGACCGTGCCCCACCAGTTTGTCCATTCGAACACTCGGGTTCTCCTCCTGTTGGCGACCCCACAAGCCTAACCAGACCCCGCCTTTCCGCCGCGGGGGCACGGGCGTATAGTCCGAAGGGCCACAAGATTCTGTCGAAGGAGCCCGAGCGTGTTTAAGAGTCCTTACCCTGACGTCGAAATCCCGAACATCAGCATCTACGATTACCTTTTCACCGGACTGAGCGACCATGAGCTGGACACGATTGCCCTGATCGACGGGACCACCGGCGCGGAAACCACCTATCGTGCGCTCATCGCCCAGATCGACGGAGTCGCCGGTGCGCTCGCTGCGCGAGGTGTCAATGAGGACACCGTCGTAGCGCTGCTGTGTCCGAACGTCCCGGCATTCGCGAGCGTCTTCCACGGGATTTTGCGCGCCGGCGCGACCGTGACGACGATCAATTCCCTCGCCACCGAGGAGGACATCGTGAAGCAGCTGCGGGATTCGAAAGCGACGTGGTTCATCACGGTGTCACCCCTGCTCGCTGGCGCGAAGGCGGGCGCCGCCGCGGTCGGCATCGCCGACGATCACCTCATCGTGCTGGATGGCGCTGAGGGGCACACCAACCTTCGCGACCTGCTCGCCGAGCAGGCGAAGCCGCCGGCGGTGACCTTCGACCCCGCTACGCACATCGCGGCGCTGCCGTACTCCTCGGGAACGACAGGGCTGCCCAAGGGTGTCATGATCAGCCACCGCAACCTTGTGGCCAACGTCGAGCAGTCCCGCCAGGCCATCGTGGTCGGCGAAGGCGACCGGGTGCTCGCCTTCCTGCCGTTCTTCCACATCTACGGGATGACCGTGCTGCTGAACCTCGCGGTCCGGCAGCGGGCGACCCTCGTCACGATGCCGAAGTTCGATTTTGTGGAGTTCCTGCGCGTCATGCAGGACCACAAGTGCAGCAATATCTTCATCGCGCCCCCCGTGGCGGTGGCGCTCGCGAAACATCCGCTCGTCGACCAGTACGACCTGTCGAGCGTGCACACCGTGTTCAGCGGCGCGGCACCGCTGGACGGGCAACTCGCGCAGGCGGTCGCCGACCGCCTTGGGGTTCGCGTCATCCAGGGCTACGGAATGACCGAACTGAGCCCGGTGAGCCACGTCATCCCGAGCGACCGAGCCGATCTGTCGCTGAGTTCGGTGGGGTTCACCCTCCCGAACATCGAGTGCCGCCTCATCGACCCGGCCACCGGAGAGGATATCGAGGTCCCCAGCGAAGGGGAGAGCGCGCGAGGTGAACTGTTGTGCCGTGGCCCGAACGTGATGCTCGGGTACCTGGGCAATGAGAAGGCCACGAGCGAAATCATGACCGAGGACGGCTACCTCCGCACCGGCGACATCGCAACCGTCAACTTCGAGGGCGTCGTCACGATCGTGGATCGGCTCAAGGAGCTCATCAAGTACAAGGGCTACCAGATTGCGCCTGCCGAACTCGAGGCGCTTCTGCTCACCCACCCGCAGATCGCGGATGCCGCCGTGATCGGGGTCCCGGATGACGAGGGCCAGGAGGTGCCGAAAGCCTTCATCGTGCTCCAGGAGGGCGCCGACCTGGATGAGGACGGCGTCATGGCGTTCGTGGCGGAACACGTCGCACCCTACAAAAAGGTGCGCAGGGTTCAGTTCACCGACGCCATCCCGAAGTCCAGTTCCGGCAAAATCCTGCGTAAGGACCTGCGCGCCGCCGAACGCGTATAGCGGCACGGGTGCCGCGCAATCATTCTTTCGACGGATGGCCGCGCCATGCCCCTCTGTCAGGATGGGGGTATGACTTCCGAAACTACTGACGCTCGCCTCGCCGTATCCAGGGTGACGCCGCGCGCGTTCTACCGCGTGGTCGCGATCGCCGAAGCGGTGACCTGGACGCTCCTCATCGCGGGCATGATCCTCAAGTACGTGGTGCAGGCCGGGAACCTCGGCGTGCTCATCGGCGGCTCGCTGCACGGGCTCGTGTTCGTCACCTACGCGGCGACGGCGGTGCTCGTCGGGGTGAACCAGCGCTGGCCCGTCAAGCTCATCGTCGGCGCCGTCATCACGGCGATCATCCCCTACGCGACCATTCCGTTCGACCGCTGGCTGGAGAAGAACGGCAAGCTCGAGGGCGGATGGCGCACCGAAGCCACCGACGACCCCCGCGACCACACCTGGATCAGCAGGTTGCTGCGGTGGTTCCTGAACCACCCGATCATCCTCGTGGCAGTTTTCGCGCTTGCGGTGGTGGCGATCGTCACGGTGCTGCTGATTCTCGGTCCGCCCGGCGGCTGGGGGCGGTAACCCCGGGCCGAGACGGCTAGCCTTGGTCTGATGACTCGCTCGCGAACCTCGCCGCCGCTTCGGTACTACCCGAATGGCTCCCGCGCGGAGGACCGTCGGATTGCCGGCATCCGCCGCCGCTGGGCGCTCATCCGCGAGGCGATCGCCACCCGCTTGTGGCCGATCCCGCTCGGCACGATCATTCTCGCGGTCGCGGTCGGCATTCTGCTTCCCATGCTGGATGCCGCCATCGACGATCGATTGCCGGATGCCATCCGCCTCGCGCTCTTCAACGGCGGCCCGGACAGCGCGCGTGCCGTGCTGTCGACGATCGCCGGTTCGCTCATCACCGCCACCTCGCTCACGTTCACCCTCACGGTTGTGGTGCTGCAGCTTGCGAGCAGCCAGGCGACGCCGCGGCTGTTGCGCCTGTTCGCGCGCGACCGCATGGTGCACGCCACGCTCGCCGTGTTCCTCGGTACGTTCACGTTTTCCCTCATGGTGCTGCGCACGGTGCAGAACAGTACGGACTCCACGGCCGCGGCCGTGCCGAGCATTTCCATCACGCTGTGCCTCATCCTCACGCTCACGAGCGTCATCATGCTCACGGTGTTCCTCGACCACCTCGCGAAGCAGTTGCGGGTGGAAACCATGATGCGCAACATCCACCGAGAGACCAGGCGGACCATCGACCTCGTGCGCTCCACCACCGAGGACGGCCCGGAGACCATTCCGGAGGGCACCCGCCCCGACACCGTGCGCACGGTTCTGGCGACGCGGTCCGGATTCCTGCACTCGGCATCCCGAAGCCGGCTCGCCGCGCTCGCGACGACCCTCGACATCGTCATCGAGGAGGAGCACAGCATCGGCGCGAGCATCATCGCGGGCGTGCCCGTCGTGAGCTGGTGGCCGCGCTCCGGCGGCGACATGGACGAGGATTTCGATGAGGAGGCGTTCGACCGGAGCGTGCGCTCTGCGTTCCCGACCGGGTACGAGCGCACCTCCAGCCAGGACATCGGCTACGGGTTGCGGCAACTCGTGGACGTGGCCATTCGGGCCCTGTCGCCGAGCGTCAACGACCCGACGACCGCCGTGCACGCCCTCAGCCACATCTCCGCCGTGCTGTGCCAGATCGCGCAGTTGCCGCCGCAGCCGGCGGGCATCCTCGATGACGACGGCGTGCTCCGGCTGATCGTGCGGCCGCACCGCTTCGAGGCGCTCCTGAACCTCGCGGTGGAGCAGCCACGCCGTTACGGGGTGTCCGACCCGGATCTTGTTGCGCGCCTGTTCCTGCTGCTGCGCGAGGTCGCGCTCAACACGACGAACGCGAAGCATCGGGCGGCGATCAACGACCAGTGCGACCGGCTCGCGGAGGCTGTGAAGACCGTCGAGTACGACGAACCGGAACTGGAACGTTTCGCGGCTCTCGCGGAAAGCGTGCGGGCGGTCTGAGCGGGCGGCGCGGCAACTAGGCTGGAGGGGTTCGGCATCCCCCTCATCCAGGAGTTTCGCGCTGTGACCGATTCCGTCGCCAATGCCCTTGCGACCCCCGACCATGAGCAGCCGTACGCCGCGCTCGGCCTGAAGTCGGACGAGTACGCCCGCATCCGGGAGATCCTCGGCCGGCGCCCGACAAGCGGCGAACTCGCGATGTACTCCGTCATGTGGAGCGAGCACTGCTCGTACAAGAGCTCCAAGATTTACCTGCGCCAGTTCGGCGAGAAGGTCACGCCGAAGATGCGCGAGAAGCTCATGGTCGGCATGGGCGAGAACGCGGGGGTCGTCGACATCGGCGAAGGCTGGGCCGTGACGTTCAAGGTGGAGAGCCACAATCATCCGTCGTTCATCGAACCGTTCCAGGGCGCCGCGACCGGTGTTGGCGGGATCGTGCGCGACATCATCTCGATGGGGGCGCGGCCCGTCGCGGTCATGGACCAGCTTCGCTTCGGACGCATCGATCACCCGGATACGGCGCGCGTCGTGCACGGCGTGGTCGGCGGCATCAGTTTCTACGGCAACTGCCTCGGGCTCCCGAACATCGGCGGAGAAACATACTTTGATTCCTGCTACCAGGACAACCCGCTCGTGAACGCGCTCGCCGTCGGGGTGCTCCGTCACGAGGACCTGCACCTCGCGAACGCGCGCGGCGTCGGCAACAAGGTCGTGCTATTCGGGGCGCGCACCGGTGGCGACGGGATCGGCGGGGCATCCATCCTCGCGTCTGACAGCTTCTCCGAGGGTGGCCCGACGAAGCGCCCGGCGGTGCAAGTGGGCGACCCGTTCGCCGAGAAGGTGCTCATCGAGTGCTGCCTCGAACTGTTCGCGGGCGAACTCGTGGAGGGCATCCAGGATCTCGGCGCCGCGGGCATCAGCTGCGCGACGAGCGAGCTGGCGAGCAACGGCGACGGCGGGATGTTCGTCGAACTCGACCGCGTGTTGCTGCGCGATCCGACCCTGACGGCAGAGGAAATCCTCATGTCGGAGAGTCAGGAACGCATGATGGCGATCGTGCGTCCGGACAAGCTCGACGCGTTCCTTGCTGTGACGGCGAAGTGGGATGTCGAGTCGAGCGTGCTCGGCGAGGTCACCGACACGGGTCGGCTCATCATCAACTGGCATGGCGAAGAGATTGTCAACGTGGACCCGAGCACGGTTGCGGTCGACGGTCCCGTGTACGAGCGGCCCGTTGCCTACCCCAGCTGGCTCGATGGGCTGCAGGCCGACTCGGCATCCGCGCTGCCGCGCTCGAGCGACCCGGACGTGCTGCGCGGACAGTTCCTTCAGTTGCTCGGCTCCCCGAACCTCGCGTCGAAGGCGTGGATCACCGACCAGTACGACCGCTACGTCGGCGGCAACACGGCGCTCAGCTTCCCCGACGACGGCGGCATGATCCGCGTCGACGAATCCAGCGGCCTCGGTTTCGCGATCGCCGCGGATGCCAACGGGCGTTACGCGCAGCTTGACCCGTACGCGGGTGCCCGTCTGGCCCTCGCGGAGGCGTACCGCAACGTCGCCGTCACCGGCGCGGTGCCCGCGGCCGTTTCGGACTGCCTGAACTTCGGTTCGCCCGAGAACCCCGAAGTCATGTGGCAGTTCTCCCGCGCCGTCGAAGGCCTCGCCGACGGATGCCTTGAGCTCGAGATTCCGGTCACCGGCGGCAACGTGAGTTTCTACAACCAGACCGGCGACGTGCCGATCCACCCGACCCCGGTCGTCGCGGTGCTCGGTGTGATCGATGACGTGGCCCGCCGGGTGCCGAGCGGCTGGCAGGACGAGGGCAACAACATTTACCTGCTCGGGACGACATCCGCGGAACTCGACGGTTCGGCGTGGGCGGGCACGATCCACGACCACCTCGGCGGAAGGCCGCCGGCCGTCGACCTCGCGCGGGAGAAGAAGCTTGCCGCGCTTTTGGCCGCGGGAGCTCGCGAGTCGCTCATCGCCTCAGCACACGACCTCTCCGACGGCGGCCTCGCGCAGGCACTTGCCGAAAGCGTGCTGCGTTTCAGGGTCGGTGCACGCGTATGGATTACCGAACTCATGGAACGGGATGGCGTAGATGTCACAACTGCACTGTTCAGCGAGTCCACAGGTCGCGTGATCGTGAGCGTGCCGCGCGAGGACGACGTCAAATTCCAGGGCCTGTGCGAGGGCCGCGGTTACCCGGTGCTCCGCATCGGCGTGACCGACAAACTGTCGCCAGCTCTCGAAATTCAGGACGTCTTCACGGTCAACATCGACGAACTGCAGAGCACCCACGGTGGCACGCTCCCCGCTCACTTCGCGTAGCCGAACCAGCTCCGGCGACGAGGTCGCCACGAGATCAGTCGGGCGAAGTTGTCGCTCGCGACCAAGGGCCCGCACCAATCTCTCCTGGGTTACTTGACGCTTCGAGAGCGTTCAATGCCCCTCAGCCGGGATTAGCCCAGCAAACCATCCCGGATCTGGGCAAACCGCTCCAATTTTTCGGAGATCGGAATCACTTTCGAGCTGATCTGCGACCGCACCATAGGCCGACCAGAACTGATCAGTACCGGACAACTCCTTATATCGCTGCAGGCTCGGTGGTGCACTCTCCGCCGAGTAACCGTGATCCTCAAGACACTTAGCTGCCGCGATTTCAAGATGGTAACGAGCCGTAAGCTCCTCATCATTCGGTGGCGCTACGGCCCCATCGCCGGATTTGCCCATGCAAAGGGCCATGGTCTTCTTGACTACGTCGCGTTGCTCAACGGGAAGCGGCGGCGATTCGAATCCACCATTCCAATTCACAGTGAACCCTGGGAACCCATGGTCAGCGAGACAATCGACGATGTGCTGGTCTCTCGTATTGAGAGTATCGAGGTTTAGAGCCTGATAGGCAGCTTCCCATTTTGGAGGGACCGAACTCGAAGAGCAACCTGAGAAAACCAAAACCGCAATTGCGAAAAACGTCACACTCGCGACGACCCTGCCCAAAGACATGACTTTCCCTATTCATTTGCGTTGGCCATAGACTACATTGTCTAGTGTAACTCGGTTTGATCCATTTGTCGGTTCGATTGGGTCCCGACTGATATTCGTATAGTTATCAAAGAAAGTTTTGAGGCATCGAAATGAAGAGATTTCTGGCAGCTTCGTGCGCGGCGGTACTGCTTGCGATATTACCGCTAGCCCCCGCAGCAGCGACGACTGTGTACCCGTCGGCTGGGCACTATTACAGCGCGTCGTGTGGATCGACACGGACAGTTACTGTTCGGGCAAACTTTGAGTCCGCGTACCTTGGCAGTGGGAACGAAATCGACGCGGAAAGCGGCGGAGTTTGGAAAACAGGTGGCTATGGTGCTGGACTCAAGTTCTTGCCAACCACTTTTCATAGTGCGGCCTATGCTATTTATGCGTTTACAGTAGCGTCACAGATCGCGGGCGAATGCGAACTCTGACTCAAGTTGTGGGCCCCCAGTGGTTGGGATGGGTGATTTGGTGAGCACATTGTTTTTCCCTCTCTCCCACCAAGTGGGGTGATGGTGTCGCGCATCATTTTGCCCGCCCGCGTCTGAGAGTATTGCTGCATGACTGAGCCAGTACCGATGCCAAGGGCGCCGGTCCTGAGGCGTCGCCGGTGGTTGTCGTGGCTCGGCATCGGGCTGGTGGTGCTTTTGGTGGGTGCGGGGATTGGTTGGGCGGGGGCGACCGTCTTGACCCCGCCGAAGGATGTGCTGGATTCATCCGCGTTTACCACCGTGGAGGTCGTTGCCGGTGAGGTGGGTTCGAGTATCAACTTGAATACGGTGGCGGAGTGGACGCCAATCCCGGTGGGTTCAAACCAGGCTGCCGGTACGGTCACGACGGTGTCGGTGACGCCGGGCGATGAGGTGACGCAGGGCAGCATCCTCTATTCGGTGAATTTGCGGCCGGTGGTGATCGCTCAGGGCAGTATCCCGTCGTTTAGGGCCATGTCTGTTGGCACGTCGGGTGCGGATGTGACGCAGCTGCAAACCTTGCTGGCTGCACTGGGTCTGTATTCGGGTGCCCGGGATGGTGGTTTCGGTTACCTGACCGGTCAGGCAGTGAAGGCATGGCAGAAGAAGCTCGGGGTGCCCGCGGACGGGGTTGTTCAGGCCGGCGACATTGTGTTCGTGCCGTCCTTGCCGACCCGGGTGGCCCTGGACACGGACGTGATCAAGCGTGGCGCTAGCGTCTCCGGGGGTGAGCCGGTGGTGAAGGGTTTGCCGCCGGCCCCGGCGTTCACCGTTCCGGTGACCGACACGCAAGCGTCCCTGATGCCCAATGGCACCCGGGTGGAGATTGCCAGTGGTGATGCGACGTGGGAAGGGTATGTCACCGATCAGGTATCGGACCCGCAGACGGGCACCACGGTGATTTTGTCGGGGAAGGATGGGGCCAGTATTTGCGGGGATGAGTGTGGCACGATCCCGGTGACGGGGCAAACGTTGTTGTTGTCGAAGATTGTCACGGTGGAGACCGTGAAAGGTCTGGTGGTGCCCAGCGCCGCATTGTTGTCGGCGGCGGATGGCACGGTGAGTGTGATCGATGAGAAGGGCACCCACCATAAGGTGACGGTGGAAACCAGTGCCCGCGGCATGTCGGTTATTGACGGGGTGAGCGCAGGGTTGCGGGTGCGGGTGCCCGCAACCGGTAAGTAGCGGCGATGTCCACACTGTTGGAGGCGCGCGGGATCACCTTCGGGTATGGGCACGGCACCCATGAGGCCGGTTCCGAGATCCTCACCGAATGGAATGCCAGTTTCGCTGCCGGGGAAGTGGTGGCGGTCACCGGTCCGTCCGGGCGGGGCAAGTCGACCCTGCTCTACCTGTTGGGTCTCATGCTCAAGCCCAGTAAGGGGGAGGTGCTCATCGAGGGGGCGGATGCCGCGGGCCTGAACGACGCGCACCGGGCCAGGCTTCGGGCGACCCTGTTCGGGTTCGTGTTTCAGGATGCGGCCCTGGATGCCACCCGCACCGTGCTGGACAACGTAATCGAAACCGCCCTCTACCGAGGCGAGCCACGCGAGGCGGCGCGCCTGCGTGCTCGGGAGTTGATGGCCCAGTTCGGTGTCGACCTGCGTGCAAACCATAAACCGGGGCAGGTTTCCGGCGGGCAAGCCCAACGCATCGCCCTGTGTCGTGCCCTGCTGAACAACCCCCGCATTCTGCTTGCGGATGAGCCCACCGGCAACCTCGACCCGGCCTCAGCCGCCATCGTTGTGGATGCCATGCACGCCCAAGCCCGAAGTGGTGCCACCGTCGTGGTCGCCACCCACGACCCCGCCCTCGTGGCCCGCTGTGACCGCGTGATCGAGTTATGAAGCCAACTAAGTTTCCTCTCGAAGTCAATCAGGCTGGCTCGCCCTCCGTTCGATGACGACGAGCCAACCTGACCCGCGGACTCTAGGTCGCGAGCACTAGCTGTAGCAATAATAGGAAAAATTCTGAACCGAAACAGAAGAATCCTTCCTGAGCTCATTCCATACGAGGCCGT
>CALMSL010000014.1 GCA_937872445.1 uncultured Microbacteriaceae bacterium
GCTCGCCGACGAGCGGGGACCGTTACATCGTGGCAGCCTCGCCGACGGGAGCGTGGGTCGGCCATGCGACGCACATCGCGGTGTGGGAGTCGGCCGCGAGCGCCTGGACGTTCTACACGCCATGGAAGGGGCTGCTCGTGTACGTCGACGACGAGGACAAGTACTACAAGTTCACGACGCTCTGGGTGATCACCGCGGTCTGAGACTCGGAGCTTAGCCGTCGTGCCGGATCGGGAGCTCCATCTGCTCATCCGCTCGCCGATACTTCAGCACCTTCACGATTTCGTAGACCGACACGACCTTGGTGTTTCGAACGGTCTGAGTCTCGCGCAGCACAACCTGCAGGAGGTCGGTATGGTGCATACGAACGTCGCCGTCCTTGCAGAGCCGCAGGAAATCAGGGTCGCGAATCGTGGCAGTGAGCTTCAACCCACCGCGACGGAACCACCACTGCCCACCTTCGCCTTCCACGGAAACCTTGCTCGGGTTGAGAAATACGGTGCTTTCACTGACCGCATGATCAGTTGGCGGTGCTTCGACAACCGGTGGCACCTGGATCTCGGCGGCCTCTTGCCGTGTGACGAGGACCTGGGTCTCGGACTCCTGACCCTTCAAGAAGGTGCGAACGCCGCTCACGCCGGGAGATTGCATCGGCGTCTCGTAGATCTTCTTCATGTTGTCAGCGATGGCGGGGCTCATGAACAACTGATGCACGTTGCCATTGATTGTGAGGGCCGTGCTCCCGTTGTCGGCGGTGATCCTGTACTCATTCGGTTTGACCTGCTCAACCGTGGGAGTCTTGCCTCGGAGCGCCTTCAGCAGGTCGATCAGGCTCGTCCCAGTGTCGGCAATGAGCCCCAGGGCCTTCAGGATCTCAGGAACGCCCACGAGCCCTGCCGTCATCAGGAGGCCCTGCGCGAAGTCGCCCGCGGACCTGAAGACATCGATGTCCACGACGAACGAGCCGGGGCGGAACGGTCGGACGTTCACGCCCACCTTCTGGATCGCGGGGTTCAGGGCGTTGTTGCTGTCATTGATCAGTTGTCCGAGATGGAGCAGTGTCGGCGCGAGCGTGAAGATGTCGACGCCGTCGACAGCACCCTCGAGTACATAGACGAAGTCGACTCGCTCGTCTGGTGCCTCTCGTTCGCGGATCTTCTCGATGGCTGCCATGGGGGCAGGCTAGCGGACGCGGCGTAGTGCAGGGAAGGGCTTATCAGAGAGTCGGCCTCATAGTAGAGTGGTTGAACGAAGCGCTGGAGCAGCACCCGCACGGATGCGCGGGGATGCACCCCATGAACGACCTGGAGCTCATCGACGCGCTCATCCGTCGAGAGGTCGGCAAGACCGACGATGCCTCGAACGACCCCGCCGACCGCGGCGGCCTGACCCACTTCGGCATCACGAAGGCCGGCTACTCGGACTTTCTCGGCCGCCCCGCCACCGACGCGGACATCAACGCGCTTACCCGCGCCCGCGCCCGCGCCTTCTACCAGTGGCTGCTCGATTCCACGATCGGCGACCTGGCCCCCCACCCGCCGCTGCGCGGGCTCCTGCTCGACATCATCGCCAACCATGGCAAGCAGAACGCCACCCGCATCATCCAGCGGGCGGTGGGCGTCACCGTGGACGGAGTCTTCGGCAAGCTGACGCGCGCCGCGCTCGCGAAGGCGGCCTCCGAGGACCCGAGCCGGCTGTTCCGCGACATCGTCGCGGACCGCCTCGAGTTCACGGGGCGGATCATCACGAAGAACCTCAGGGACGACGACCACGACGGCATCCCCGACAACACGGAGTTCGCCTGGGGATGGCTCAACCGGCAGGCGGAATTCGTGAGGATGGACGTATGAAGAACTGGAAGGACCTCGTGCGCTCGGTCGCCCCCTCGCTCGCGACCGCACTCGGTGGACCGCTCGCCGGCGTCGCCGTCCGCGAGATCGCCGGCAAGGTGCTCGGAAAGCCCGACGCCAGCGAGGAGGACGTCGCGGCCGCGATCGCCGGCGCCACGCCCGACATGCTGCTACAGCTGCGCAAGCTCGACTTCGAGTTCCGGACCACGATGGCCCAGCTCGAGCTGGAGCAGGACAAGGTCGATGCCTCGGACCGCGCCAACGCGCGCGAGCGGGAGAAGTCGCTCAAGGACTGGGTCCCCACGGCCCTCGCGATGGCCAACGGCGGCGCGTTCATCGTGCTGCTGTTCATGATGCTCACACACGCCATCCCGGAGGCGAACAAGTCCGCCTTCGACATCCTCCTCGGAATGCTCGGTGGCAACATGCTCACCGTGATGACCTACTACTTCGGGTCCAGCCGCGGAAGCCGGGCCAAGGACGAGGTGATCGCGCGCCAGAAGGTCGGCTGACGTGGGAGGGTGGTTCGGACAGATGAAGGTCCTGCTCGATGGACTCGTGGGCGAGGCGAAGCGGATCCCGTACACGGTCATCGCGGTGGTCTGCCTGTACATCGCGATGCTGTGCTACGTGATCCCTGCTGTCGGCCTGACCAACGTGACGGCGTCGGCGTTCGAGCGGCTCAGCACCCGCTTCACAGCTCTCGAGCTGAGCCTCAAGCTGGCGAGCGCCCGCAACCTCGTGGTGAGCCTCGACGGCCAGGTGTTCTCGCTCGAGCAGGAGCAGCGCCGGGCCGAGCGCGCCGGAATGCCGCTCAGTGACGTGGTGCTGCAGCAGCTGCGCAAGCTGCAGAGCGAGAGGGCGATCGCGGAGGCCGAGCTCGAGGCGCTCATCCGCCGGTCCGCCGAGGAGACGCCCCGCTGAGCGCGGGGAGGATGCGCAGGATGCGCGAGGGTCCCAGAGTTGCGTCCGATCGCTAGGAGGTGGCGTACCCCCCTCGGCAGCTTCATCAGCGAGTATGGGGTGTCCCGGCTGACGCGCGACCTGGCCGCGGCCGGGCAGCCGGTGACGCGCTGTGCCATCTACCACTGGATAGGCGGCACCCATGTCCCACGTCTCGAGCGCGCCGTGGCGATCGCCCGGCTCAGCCAGGGGAGGCTCACGCTCGGCGACATCTACCGCCAGCGGGACGTTGTGAAGCCCAGTGGTTAGCCCGCCAGTGCCTTGCCGCAGCCTGCGCAGAACTGGGCGGTAGTTGACGCAACCAGTCCGCATGCGGGACAGGCGCGTTGCTGCCCTGAACCAGCCGCTGAGGCGGCATTCGCGGCCTCCTGGCTCATCAGCGCCCAGACCAGCGCCACAACCCACCCGAGAATAGTCCACCCCAGAAGGAGGTTGAGTGCTCCGATCGCGGTCGCTTGCCTGTGCTTTCGATTGCTCGCGACAATCGTGGGAAGGAAGTAGACGAACGCGCCGAGCAGGATGCAGAACAACGTGAGAACTCCGATAGCGATGCCAGCCATGTAGCCCTCCACCGTCTCCAACCTAGTGCGAGACAACGCAAGATCGTTTTTCTATTGCTTCAGGAGCCCGAAAGGGACTATAAGCCTCCCATGCGAACCCCCTTGACCATGCTCCGGAAAGCGGCGCCGGGGTCCATCACCCTGAGCGACATCTCGAAGTTCTTCGAGAAGCGCCGCTATCCTAGGAAGACCGTCAGCATCGGGGCGTTCGAGCGCGGGCAGATCAAGGAGCCTCCGCAGCGGTTCATCGAGCTGTGGGCTGAAGCCGTTGGACAGGATGTTGCAACCGTCGTCGCTGCGCTCAGGAAGACGCAGCGCGCGAGGGAGACCAAGTCCGGCCCTTTCGCGAGAAGTAAAGCCGCCTAGGTTTCAGGATAGAGGATAGTAAAAAGGCTATTGACGGTGCAAGGATGAACCGATAGGTTGAAGGTAGGCCGCCAGAGTGACAGCGGCACTGGGTGGGGACGGATGCCCCCGATAGGGTGCCGGACCGATGACTCTGACGGTGAAACAAGCGGCCGATCGGTGGCTGGCCGTCTATGTGGCGAACGCACGGAGCGCGAAGAACATGGCCATGGCAGCCCAGAGAAGCCGGGATTTCCTCGAGCCCTTCATGGGGGAGCGCGTCCTCAGCGACGTCCGCCCCGACGACGTGCGCGAGTACCGCCTCTGGTTGCAGGCCAAGGAGCTTGCCCCCCGCACGGTTCGCCATATTCTGACGGACTTGCGCTGCTTGTTCCGCTGGGCAGCCGAGTCCGAACACCTCGAGAAGTCGCCATTCCCAAGGCGCGTGATGCCCCGTATCCAGGAGTCGTCCCCCGACCGGCTGCTCGACGACGAAGTCGCGGCCGTGCTGGCCATCCCGGAGCCCCACGCGTTCATCGTCCGGTTCGCCCTGGGCACCGGACTGCGCTGGGGAGAGCTGTGCCGGGCCGAGGCTTCCCATGTCGAGGGGGGCATGCTCGTCGTGAGCCAGACGAAGTCGACGCGCGTCCGACGCGTCCCGCTGGCCCCGGCGCTCATCCGAGAAATCCTCTCGAAGCCTGGGCGGCTGGTCCCCTACACTGAGGGCTCGGCCGGCTCCTTCGCGAAGTACGTGCAGCGCCATTCCGGCGTGGCACGGTTCCATGTCCACCAGCTGCGCCACACGTTCGCGTGTCGGTGGGTGGAGGGTGGCGGCGGTCTTGCCTCCCTGCAGCAGATCCTCGGTCATGCGTCGGTCGTCACGACGCAGCACTACGCGAGGCTGAGCGACGAATCCGTTCGTCGCGAGGCGGAGCGGGTCAGGGAGACTGGTGGCAACCTGGTCGCAGACCGGGTCGTCGCTTGATCCCAAACGAGGAGATGTCAGCCTAGGTACATGCTCGGCAACTGGCAGTCCCCGGCCCTGAAAAGGGTCGAGTCCCGGCAGCTTGCGCCACCGGGACTCAAGATTGGTAGCGGGGGCTGGATTTGAACCAGCGACCTTCGGGTTATGAGCCCGACGAGCATGACACCTTGGCAGCATCTCCGACATGGAGTGTCGGATGCACGCCTCGAGTGCAGGCAGTCGGCTGGTCCGGTTCCACCACCGCAACGGCATCAAGTCCCACGCGCGCGGGCAGCATGAGCCCGTCGCGACTCCCCAGACCGCGCGGAGCTTCCACGATCCGCTGACCGAGTCCGGCCGGCGCCGGCGCACGTGGCCCCTCGCCGACCGTGAGTTCGTCGGCGGCCTCGGCCTGATCCTGCTGGCCACGGTCGTCTCGCTCCTCGTCTGGGCGGCGCTCTCGCGCTCCCTCGATCCGAGCGACCCGCCGCGCACCCCGACGCGCGAGGTGTCGCGATGAGCGGGGCGCGCAATGGCAGTGCCAGCGCCGAGGAGCGCGAGACGCTCCGCCGGTCCATCATCGGGTCGCTCTCGGAGTTCCTCGCGCGTCGGCAGCCCGCCGACCCCGTCGGGGAACCGACGGAGTGCCGCTGCTCCACCCCGGAGGAGCGCGAAGCGGCCCGCGACCGCATCCTGGCGAAACTGGAGGACGAGTACGACGCCGCGCGCATCCGCCGCATGCGGGCGGTCGAGGCGGCCGACAGGTTCGACGCCGAGAGCCGGGACGTACTCATGGACCTCGAGGGGGCGAACCGCGCGGCCGTGGCGGCCTGCTGGCACCACGCGCAGCGCACGCACGGCCAGAGCGCCCGCGAGCTGAACGATGCCGCTCTCGAGCGCCAGCACCTCAACGAGGCCTCCCGCCGCAGCCGCCGCAACCTGGATTTCTGCACCGAGCTGCGCAGGGCCGGCAGGGCTGAGAAGCAGCGCGCGGTCGCCGAGACGCGCGAGGCGGTGTTCCGGTTGGTCCGGTGCATCGCCCGGATCACCAGCGCTTCGTGCACCGCGAGGCTTCTCGAGTTCGAGCGGCAGTACCTGCCATGGAACAACGGCTACGCGGTGGGATCCGCCGGACATGACACTCACCACGACGGGACTCCGGCGGCGAAGGGGGGCGCCCGATGAGCACCCCCATCCCCGTCGGCGACATCCAGCACTCGCCCACGAACCCCCGCGGCCGGATGGATGAGGCCACGCTCGCGGAACTGACGGCCAGCGTCCGGCTGTACGGCGTGCTCTCGCCCGTGCTGGTTCGGCCGAGCCCCCGCCCCTCGAAGGCGAGCCCGACACCGGTCCGAAAGTACGAGCTCGTGTACGGCCATCGCCGGTTCGAGGCAGCACGCAGGGCGGGACTCGCCGAGATCCCCGCCGACGTGCGCGAGCTTACGGACGAGCAGGCCCTCGAGATCCAGATCGTCGAGAACAAGGACCGCGAGGACATCCACCCGCTCGACGAGGCGAGTGCTTTCGTCCGACTCCACGAGCAGTTCCGGCACAGCGCCGATGACATCGCGGCGAGGGTCGGCAAGCCGGTCCAGTACGTGCGGGACCGGATGCGCCTGCTCAGTCTGGTCCCCAGGGCCCATGCGCACTTCCTCGCCGGGGAGATCCTGCTGGGCCACGCCATGGTGCTCTCCCGGCTCAAGCCTGCGGACCAGGAGCGCACCATCGAGCATGGGCTGTTCGAGGACGAGCAGCTGCTGATCCATCCCGACGAGGATGCGGATGACGACCAGGGCTCGCTGAAACCCCGGACGGTCCGCGAGCTGCAGGGCTGGATCGACCAGCACGTGAAGCTGGACGTGACCGCGCCCGTCATCGCCGAGCTCTTCCCCGAGACGCACAGTGCGCTCGGCCAGGCGGAGTCCGAGGCGGCGAAGATCCTGCCCATCACGCATGAGTACGCGGTCCCGCCCGACGCGAAGGATGGATCGCGTGTCTACACGAGCAAATCGTGGAGGCGAGCGGACGGGAAGCTGAAGTCGAAGACCTGCGAGAAGTCCGTGCTGGGCATCGTCATGGTCGGGCCCGGGCGCGGGGAGAGTTTCCATGTCTGCATCGACAAGACCTGCCGCGTTCACTTCCCCGAGGCGGTCAAGGCGGCAGCAGCCCGCGCGAAGCACGGGTCCGCCTCCAAGTCTGCGAGCAAGGCGGTGCTCCGCGAGCAGTCGGCCGAGGCGAAGCGCCTGCGCGAATCGAAACTCCGCGATCTGAACCGGCAGGCCTTCAGTGAGGCAATTCCCGCCATCACGGCCCTGTTGATCAAGCAGCTCGCGAAAACCGACGTGAAGCCCTCCGGCAAGCTGGCGGACCTAATCGTCAAGAAGGTCTGCGGGTATGCGAAGCCGTCGGCGCACGTCGCGCGCGGTAAGGACGCGAAGCAGTTCCTGCGATTCCTCGTGTTCCAGGCGATCGATGAGGAGTTCGACGAATGGGATGCCTGGCAGACCTTCCCGAAGCTGGCGAAGTCGCTCGGGTTCAAGCTCGAGGCCGCCTATCCCAAGCCCATCACTGAACTGCCGCCCGTGGCGGAGGAACCCAAGAAGGCCCCCAAGGGCGGGAAGACCACCAGACCCGCGCCGGACGACGACGACGCGGCCGAGGAGGGGGACTTCTGATGGCCTACGCGTCCGGAACATCCGTGCCCATCGAGCGGACCCGCATGGCGATCGAGGAGCTGTGCAAGGAGAAGAGCGCGACGCAGTTCATGTCGGCCTTCGACCACGAGAAGGGCGCCGCGATCATCGGCTGGACCATGGGGGGCCGCATGGTGCGGCTCTCCGTCCCGCTCCCCAGTCCCGAGGAGCGTCGCTTCAAGCACCGTAGGACCCGGCACGGCTACTCATGGCGCGACCTGCCGAAGGAGAAGCAGCGCTCGCTCTGGGAGCAGGCCTGCCGGTCCCGCTGGCGCGCGATCCTCCTGATCATGCTCGCGAAGTTCGAGGCCATCGAGGCCGGCATCTCGACCTTCGAACGCGAATTCCTCGCCGACACCCTCATGGCAGACGGTCGTTCGGTCGGCCAGTGGCTCGGTCCCCAGCTCGAGGAGATGTACTCCACGGGCCGCATGCCGGCGATGCTCCCGGCCTTCGGGGAGACAGGGCGATGATCCGCGTGACGGTGCAGCTGTGCCCGGGCGGCGATGAGAGCAATCCGCGGACGCTCGGCGTCGCCTACATCCACAACGAAGGCACCGGATCCGCCGACATCGGCAACTACGGCGTCCGGCTCATGAAGTCACCCGAATACGCGAAGAGCACTGGCGTCTGGCGGAAGGGCGGAGTGCGCGGCTTCCCGCGCAAGCGTCTCGGGCCCTGGGACCTGCTCTTCCGGGCCTTGCGCGCCACGGTCGGCGACCGGAACGGGGGTGCCTCGTGAGCGTTGACTGGCTCTACTTCAAATGGTGGCGCGACAAGTCGGGTCGCACGTGGATCTGGCATGACTGCAACGGGACCGAGCGCATCGAGCCACTGTGTACCTCGATCTGGCCCGCAGGCGATGGTCCTCCACGCCCGAGCATCGACTGCAAGGCATGCGGCAAGCACACACTGGCGACCGAGGCCGACCGGTGCGAGCCGCCCGTCCACTGGAGCGATCTGTGAGCCGCGTCATGCTGCTCGTGGACGGGCCGAGGTGGCTTAAGTGCCACCCGAAACGAAGCATCCAGCGCTGTTCACACAGCGCGGCGTTAGTTTACGGCAAACGCTCCTCCTGCGATGCCTGCCTAGGAACGGGATGGGTCATCGGAGACCTTGTCGCACGCAGGTCCCGCTGGTTTCTGCTGGAGTGCGAGAGCGTGGAGGCGGGGCGACGACTCGTCGCGCAACACGCCATCGGAGAGTCCCATTACACAGGGCCGGGCCGCGGCCTCGCCAGCGGGGGCGCGTCGTGGCCCGCCCGCCATGTACCTGCGCGG
>CALMSL010000015.1 GCA_937872445.1 uncultured Microbacteriaceae bacterium
ACGGATTCTGCTTCGCGGATCTGGTGCCGAGTCCGGCAATGGCCGACGCTCGAGAGGCGGCTAAGACACGTTAGGGCCTCATGAACAAGTGGCTCGTTCGGTCGTCGGTGCAGGCAACGCTGAGCGTGCTCGCCTTTTTTGCTCGTCGGCCGCGGCTGGAGCCGATCTCGAATGCTCTCGCGCGCTGGCTGGCCCGCACTACTGTTCGCAGCAAGGCAATCGGCCGCGCCCAGGAGGTGGCCGAACTCGGCCCCTTGTGGCAGCGCTCGTTCCCTGCAAAGAAGCAGGTCCCCATCGAGAGCACGTCGGGCAACACGGTCGTTGCCCAGATTCACACGCGGTGTCCATTACGCGGCAGCGGCGACGTCCAGGCGTGCTACCGCATGATGGAGTTCGACCGAGAGGTTGTTCGTCGTGCAGGTGGCCAATTCGTCGTGCTTCAATCCCAGGCAACGCCGGGAGTGGACTTCTGTCGCGTGGCCATGCGGCTTGAAGGCGAGTCACTTGAAGGTTTGGTCCCGGCCCACGAGCAGCAACGCCGCTAACCCCTCCATCGAGCGGACGTGTGTTCCAGCGTGCTTCGCCCGCTTCCGCACGCGGGTGAACTCCAGCGTTAGGCCTCGCGAATGCGGCGATGCCGTATGCCGCAATGAAAGAACCGCACGCGAGCGAGCCACGCTTTCGCGTCTCCCGGGGGCTCGCCATCGTCGGTGCCGTGGGCGTGTCGCTTGGCCCGCCGGCCAGGGTGGTTCATCATCGGTCCAGCGGGCCAGGCGCCGCGCCGACGCTGCAATCCGGAGGACACGCTTCGCTGCGCCCGCGACCAATGGAGGCGACTCATGGACGATGAAACGAGACGCAAGATCCTGGCGCTGCTTGAACAGCATCGAATCATGACGGTGGCGACGCTGCGGCCGGACGGGTGGCCCCAGGCGACGACCGTTGGCTATGTCAACGACGGGCTGACCCTCTACTTTCTATGCGGTCTCGACAGTCAGAAGGCAAGGAACCTGGCGCGAGATGATCGGATCTCGCTCACGATCGATCACGATACCGCGGATCTGATGGCGATCACCGGTCTGTCGATGGCAGCGCACGCGCGTGCGGTGGATGATCGGGCCGAAGCCGAGAAGGTGTTGCGCATGCTTCCGCTGAAGTACCCCGATGCGCCGCCGTTGCCGATGAAGATGCCGAGCCCGGACGACGTCCGGTTGTTCCGCGTAACGCCGACAGTCATTTCGGTGCTCGACTACTCGAAGGGCTTCGGCCATACGGATCTCGTCACCTGCTGACGGATCGAGTCGAATGGTTCCGTGCGCGTCTGCGCGCCAGCACCACGCCCCCCAGACCGATGCCGAGCAGGACCAGGCTGGCGGGCTCCGGCACGGTGATCCGGTCGGTGGACATGAACTGGCCGCGAACGAAGCCTTCGGTCACGGGCGAGCCGCCCGGGCCGGTTTCCGGCTGATAGAGCGCTCCCGCGTTCAGGATCGACGCGGTTTGCAGAAGCGGGTCGACGAGGTCGTAGTCGAAGAGGGAATAGGAAGCGTTGATCTGGTCACTGCCGGCGGCCTTGGAGAGCACCAGCTCGATCTGGTCCGCGCCGGCCAGCACCGAATCGATGGGGCTCGACCACAGCACCACGCTGGTGTCCGCCTCGAAGTCGTTCAGCCGCAAGACATGGGGACGCCGGAGTGAGGTCTATCATCGGTCGCGCGCGCCTGGCACCATGCCGCGTCGGGCCCCCTCGACTCGAGCGTCAGGCGGCAGGACCAACCTCGGAGACACGCATGGCGGAGCATCCAATCGAGGCCTGGCATCGTCTCGTCAAGGATAGAAGTCCACGCGGGCTGGACGCGCTACTCGCTGAAGAGGCCGTGTTCTTCTCCCCCGTCGTTCACACGCCGCAACGCGGCAAGAAGATCACCACCGCCTACCTGTCAGCGGCCTTCCACGTCTTTTTCAACCCAAGCTTTCGCTACGTGCGCGAGATCATTGGCGCTACGGACGCCATGCTCGAGTTCGAAACGGAAATCGACGGCGTCTTTGTCAACGGCGTCGACATCATCAGGTGGAATGAGGCGGGTCGCATCGTCGAGTTCAAAGTCATGCTTCGCCCGCTCAAGGCGATCAATCTCGTTCATCAGCGCATGGCGGGCCTTCTGAAAGCGACACAGTGAGTCCGGCCCAAAGGGCGTCGCCTGACCCTTCGCTGGAGCCGACTCGCACCGGGACGGCACTCACGGCTCGGTTCAAGCGTCAGGCCGCAGGAGCCACCATCGTGCAGTCGAGCATCGCCGTCGAGGAGCTCTCACAGGAACAGCGCGATCTGTGGCGGAGAGTCGATCAGTTGTCCCGGGCAGGCCCGGTACTGGCCGTCACGGGCAAGTGGACGGAGCTCTATCTCAGGAGGAGCGAATCCATTCTTCTTGACGTATTACGTGCGACGTAATATCATCCACTATGATCATTTCCTTCCGGTGCAAGCAAACGCAGGCACTTTTTGAAGGGGGTTCGCCGCGTCGCTTCCGCGCATTCAAGGACGTGGCAGTGCGCAAGCTGACTCAATTGGACTCCGCGAAGACTTTGGAGTTCCTGCGCTCGCCGCCCGGCAATCAACTTGAAGCTTTGCGCGGCGATCGAAGAGGACAGTACAGCATTCGCGTTAACGATCAGTTCCGGCTTTGCTTTGTCTGGACCCAGGCCGGGCCGGCCGAGGTCGAGATCGTTGACTATCACTGAGGAATCCACCATGAGCCGACCGATCAATCGCATGCGCCCGGTACACCCGGGAGAGATCCTGCGCGAGGATTTCCTCGTTCCGATACGGATGAGCGTCAATGCCCTCGCGCTGGCCCTGGGGGTTCCTGCAACGCGGATCCACGAAATCGTCAAGGAGCGGCGTTCGATTACGGCCGATACGGCTGAGCGACTCGCCCGCTATTTTGGCGGTGATGCGGAGTCGTGGATGAGTCTGCAGGCCGCGTACGATCTGAAGACGCTGCCGACCCGGGACGAGATCCGCAAGCGTGTCGAGCCACGTGCCGCATAAGTAGCGCACCGATGGCACGGGGCCTGACTGGCCGTTCGAACGGGCAGCGTTCGGCGGCTGCTGAGCTCCGACGTCAGGCGTCACAGACCATCTTTCGCAGTCACTCGCGCCCGGAGAAACACCATGTCCAGGCTTCGCGTAGAGAGCTTCACCCTGTCCCTCGACGGATTCGGCGCCGGCCCGAACCAGGACATCGACAACCCGCTCGGCGTGGGCGGCACCTCGCTTCATGGCTGGGCCCTCTCCACGCGAACGTTCCAGAAGCACCTGTTCGGCAGGGATGACGGACGAGAGGGCCTCGACGAGGACTACGCCGCGCGAGGCTTTCGGAACATCGGGGCCTGGATTCTCGGGCGGAACATGTTCGGGCCGGTTCGCGGGCCCTGGCCGGACGAGAGCTGGCGGGGTTGGTGGGGCGAGAACCCCGTCTATCACGTCCCGGTGTTCGTGCTGACCCACTACGCACGCCCACCGCTGGTCATGGAAGGAGGAACGACCTTCCACTTCGTGACGGACGGCATCGACGCCGCGCTGGCGCAAGCTCGCGAAGCGGCCCAGGGCAAGGATGTCCGTCTCGGCGGCGGCGTCAACGTCATCCAGCAGTATCTTCGCCAACGCCTGATCGACGAGATGCACCTCGCCATTTCGCCGGTCCTGCTCGGCGCTGGTGAACGGCTCTTCGAAGGCATCGACCTTCCTGCCTTGGGCTACGCCTGCATCAGGCACGAAAGCTCGCCGCTTGCCACTCACGTGGTGCTTGCCCGACGATGAAGCTGATCGACACGCTCCAGGACGAACACGTGCTGATCGATCGGGTGCTCGGATCGTTCCGCACGTAC